>JBPCWY010000028.1:0-20304 GCA_051009035.1 Gammaproteobacteria bacterium | reverse complement strand
CGGGATAAAAATTCCCAAAAATCCGTAAAAAAAACACAAATCATTGCGAAGATTCAAGAAATTCCACACTTTTTAAGAAAAATCCAGCAAATCCCGCCCCCGCCCCGCCATTTTCCCCGCCCCGTTTGCCAATCCCACTTTTGCCAATCTCACCCTGCTATCATCAGTCCCGTCCTGCCCTTATCAACTCCGCCCACGCCGACATTAACCCGTCCCCGCCATCTCTCCGCCGCAATTCCCCCGCCCACTTTTTCGGCTGGGACGGCGGCGATGAAACGACCCCGCCATTCCCTCCCCGCCACAATTACCCCCTCTGCCATTCCCGCGAAAGCGGAATCTCCCTACCCGTCATTCCTGCGAAGGCAGGAATCTCTTGCGGAATTGCGGAATAAGTAAAAGATTCCTGCCTTCGCAGGAATGACGGAAATTATGTTTGTCTTTCCCCGCCGTCTAAAACCCGCCAAACGAAAACGCATAATCCGTCATCCCGGCTCCGCTATTTCGGCGAAAAGCGGAATCCAATGTTTTTTATTTCGCCGCCAAGCAAAACCGGAGGGTTGGCATGTATAATTGCGCCGCCATGATTAATATTAATGCGGAATTAAAACTGCCTTGCGGCGCGGCGCTTAAAAACCGCATTGTCAAATCGGCGATGTCCGAAGCGTTGTGCGGCGACGCCAATAATCCGGGCGATGCGTATATTAATTTATACGCGCGCTGGGGAAAAAGCGGCGCGGCGGTTTTAATTATCGGAAACACGCCGGTTGACCGCCGCCATTTGGAACACGCCAAAAATTTTGTGTTGGACGAACAAACCGATATGGCGCGGGTAACAGAAATTGCGGCGGCGGCGAAATCCGGCGGCGCAAAAATATTGGCGCAATTGTCGCACGCCGGCAGGCAAACTCCGGAATCGGTTAATCCGCATCCGGTTTCCGTTTCCGATTTGCCGTTGGCGCTGCCGGGTTACGGCAAGCCGCAAGCCGCGGACGAAAAAGAAATGCAAAACATTATCGGAAAATTCGCCCGCTCCGCCGCGCTCGCCGAAGAAGCGGGATTTGACGGCGTGGAAATTCATGCGGCGCACGGTTATCTATTAAGTTCCGCATTATCCCCGAAAATTAATACCCGCACCGACCGCTGGGGCGGCAATTTGGAAAACCGCGCGCGGCTGGCGCTTTCGGTTATCCGCGCCGCGCGCGCCGCAACGGGCGGCGGTTTTATTATCGCGGTAAAACTTAATTCTTCGGATTTTCAGAAAGGCGGTTTTAGCGGCGAAGACAGCGTCGCCGCGGCGCGTTTATTGGAAAAAGAAGGCGTTGATTTTGTGGAAATTTCCGGCGGCAATTTTGAAGCGCCCGTCTCTTACCAACACACGCCGAAAAAAACATCCATTGCGCGCGAGGCGTATTTTTTGGAATACGCGCGGGATGTCAAAGCGGCGTTAAATATTCCGGTGATGGTGACCGGCGGATTTCGTTCGGCGGCGGCGATGAACGATGCGATTGCCGGCGGCGGCGCGGATTTAATCGGAATGGGACGCCCGTTTATTATGTCGCCGGAGTTTCCCAAAAAATTACTGCAAGGCGAAATTGAATCCGCCCCCGCGGAGGAACGCAATTTTCCGCCCGCCGATTCGCTGCCGCGCGGCGCGGTATTAAACTGGTTTTGCCACCAATTAAAACTGCTCGCCGAAAACAATGCCGCCGACCTTTCGCTCCCCGTTTTGGAAGGACACCGCCGCTATTTGGAAGACATGCAGTAAACATGAAAATCCGGGCAAAGCGAAAACCCGCCCCGCCCGTCCGAAAACCCGCCCCGCCCGTCATTCCCGCGTAGGCGGAAATCCAAAATGCCCGGCATTGTTTTACAATTTTACCAATTTACCAAAATTAACTCTTTGGATTCCCGCCTACGCGGGAATGGCGAAGCGTGAAAGTAAATTTTTGCGGCTTGCGGATTGCGGCTAACGGCAGGCGGCAACTAACGGCGGGCGGCGGGATTCCCCCGTCCCCGCACTCTGGATTTCCGCTTGCAGGGAATGGCGGAATTAATTAAAAAAACTCCCGCCTTTGCAAAAGCGGCAAAATCAAGTATAATTCCGCTTCAATAACATGTCCGTCAAAAATATTATTAAATTTGTTTGCGGCGCAGCGGCGGCTTTGGGGGCGGCGGCGGGGGCGGCGGAACCGCCGCTGGCGGCGAGCATCGCGCCGTTGCATTCTTTATTGGCGGGCGTTGCGGTTGAAGACGATAATGTGATTCTTGTCATTCCGCCCGCCGATTCGCCGCACACGGCGCGCCTTTCGCCTTCGCAGGCGCGCGCGCTGCACGGCGCGGCGGCGGTGTTTTATATCGGCGAACACTTTGAAACATTTTTGCGCGGCGCTTTGGATTCTTTGCCGCCCGCCGTGCACCGCGTGCCGGTTGCGCGGGGCATAACATTGTTGCCCGCCCGCGGCGTGCACGCGGACGACGAACACGGTGCGCACGAAAAAGAAAACGGCGAACATGACGAACACGGCGGCGAACACGAAAAAGCGCATGAGCATGAAGAAGAACATGCGGCGGGCGCAAAAGATTTTCACCTTTGGCTGGACCCGCAACGGGCGCGGCATATTGTCCGGCAAATGGCGCAAACGCTTGCCGAAATCCGCCCGGCGCGCCGCGCCGAATACGAAGCCAACGCGCGCCGTTTGGACGAAAAATTAACCGCGCTGGATGCGGCGCTTGCCGAAATGTTGTCGGGCGCGCGCGGACGCTATGCGGCGGCGCACGACGCCTACCAATATTTTGAACATCGCTACGGGCTTATGCCCGCCGTTGCGCCGGGCGGACACGGCGGAAAAACTTCGGCGCGGCGGTTGCAGGACGCGCGCCGCGCCGCGGCAAAACACAACATTCGCTGTTTGTTTGCCGAACCCCAAACGCCGCCGCGCATGCTCGCCGCTTTCACCGAAAACGCGCAAATGGAAATTGTCGTCGTCTCCCCGCTGGGCGCGGGTTTGCCGCCCGGCAAAGATTTGTATTTTAATTTAATGCAAAACATGGGACGCGCATTCGCCCGCTGTTTAACCGCGCCTTAATTTTTTGGAAATAAAAAACGGGCGGCCGTTCCGCCAAAAAATATTAACCGCCTGCTCCGTTTTTTGCACCGCGCCGCCGCTTGCCAAATCCCGCCGGACATCATTGCAAGCAGACAACCATCCCGTGATAACTGCTACCCGGTTGGAACACGGCGATTTATGCGGCTGTTGTTGTTCTTGGGGCGGGTCTTCGTAATTCGTTGCAATGCCTTTTTTTGGGATATGATGCGGCTAGCCCGCCAAACGCGCCAATAATTAATATTTTTTCATTATAGTTTCTCCAAGAATTTTTAACATTTTGCCATGTTTTTCCGGCATCTTATAAATATTTTATGATCAAAAACGCGGCTTTCTTTTATCGTCCCGCATTTTTTCGCCGCCCCGAAAAAGGCAGCAACAGCGCAAATAATAATGCGGAAGCCGAGACGATGGACGCGCCCGCCGGGGCGTCAAAATGCAAAGAACCCGCAAGCCCGGCAATGACCGCAAGCACGCCCAACGCCGCCGATAACAACGCCATCCCCGCCGGAGAACCCGCAAACGGGCGCGCCGTTGCCGCCGGAATAATCAGCAGCGCGGTAATTAATAAAACGCCGATTATCCGCACCGACAACGCCACCGACAACGCCACCAGCAACGTCAGCAACAAATTCGCCCGAAACGGATTAACGCCTTCGGCGGCGGCAATGTCTTCGTCCACCGCCAGCAAAGTCAGCTGCGTCCAGCGCGCCGCCAACAACGCCAACGCCAGCGCGCCGCCCCCGCCCAGCCACAGCAAATCGGCGTCCGAAACAAATAAAATATCGCCGAATAAATAAGCGTGCAGGTCAAATTGCGCGCCGGACAAACTCGCCGCTACAATTCCCGCCGCCAAAGCGGCGTGCGCTAAAATTCCCAGCAGGACATCGGTAGCGAGGCGTTTTTGCCGCCGCAACCAAACTAATAAAAAAGAAAATACCGCGCCCGCCGCAAAAATTCCCAACTGCGCCGGAAAATCCGCCAACAACGCCAGCGCCACGCCCAGCAACGCGCCATGCGCAAGCGCGTCTCCAAAATACGCCATGCGCCGCCAAACGACAAAACATCCCAAAACTCCGGCGACAACGGCGACTCCGATTCCCGCCAGCGCCGCGCGAATAATAAACGGCTCCATTATTCGTGCCGGTGTCCGTGTTCGTGGTGGTATACGGCGGTCAGGCGCGACATGTCTTTGCCAAATAAATTAATAAATTCCGGGTCTTGCGCCACCGCCTGCGGCGCGCCGCTGCAACAAACATGGCGGTATAAACACACCACCCGCCGCGTCGCCGACATTACCAAATGCAAATCGTGCGATACCATTAAAATGGAAATATTGCGCCGCAAATATACTTCGGACAACAAGCGGTAAAACGCCAGCTGCCCGGCAATGTCAAGGTTTTGTCCCGGTTCGTCCAGCGCCAAAATGCCGGGCGAATCCAAAAGCGCGCGCGCCAATAAAACGCGCTGCAACTCGCCGCCGGAAAGCGCGTGCAAAGGTCTGGCGAGGAATTCTTCCGCGCCCGTTTCTTCGGCGGCGCGGCAAACCGCGGCGGCGGAAACTTTTTTATGCAGCGCCAAAAACGCGCGCGCCCGCATCGGCACGGCATAATCGGGGTTTAATCTTTGCGGCACATAACCGATTTTTAATCCCGCCGCGCGCCGCACGGTTCCGCTGTCCGGCGCGGTTAATCCGAGCATGCATTTTAATAAAGTCGTTTTGCCCGCGCCGTTGGGGCCGACAACGGTAACAAAATCGTTTTGTTCCACGCCGAGCGAAACGCCGCTTAATACCGCCGCGCCGCCGCGGCGCACGGTAATATTATCCGCGGCAAGCAACGGCGGGGAGGTCATGTTTTGGCGCGGCAACGGCGGCAAACGCCGGTAATTTCCACCGCGGCGGCGCGCGGCGCAAACCCGCTCCCAGCGGCGGCGGACGCCACGGCGGCGGCGATGCGCCGGGTGCAGCATTCCTCGCACCGCCCGCAATCCGCGCACAGCAAAAAATAACATGCATGCGCGCGCCGCGGATGGCTGCACGCAAAATACGCGCCGAGAGTTTGAATCTTATGCAAAAATCCATGCTCCACCAAAAACGCCAAAGTGCGGTAGGCGGTGGGCGGCGCGGTTTCGCCGAGTTTTCGCAAAATCGCGTAAGCGGTGAGCGGGCGGCGGCTGCCGCCGACAATTTTCAACACCCGCCGGCGCAGGTCGGTCAGCCGCAAATCGCGGCGTCCGCACAAACGCTCCGCCTCGCGCACTAACGCGGCGGCGGACAAACTGCGGGCGGATTCGGTCATTGCTATATTATAACATTAATTTCCGGCAGAAAACCGCGGGATAAAAATTTATTTTCCCTTACCGGATTTTTTACAACGCGCAGTTCTTCGCAACGCACGATTCAATTGCCAAATTTTCCGGCAAGTAAAACTGCCCCGCTTTTGCATGCCGCGGCAAAAATAACGCGCGAAAAAATATAGCACCCCGCGCCCGCCGTAAAATAATATTCGCCCCGTTTGATTAGTTTGGATTAATCGCCCACGGCGTTTCCAAAACCGGAAATGACAAAATCCAAAACCCGCCCGCCGGTTAAAAATGACTGGCATGCAATTCATGCAACAATTTATTCCGCTTCTTCGCCGCGCATATTTCGCCCCGCCCGTCCGCCGCGCAATTTTTTCGCCGTTTGGAAGACGCCGCGCCCGCCGCGTTTTATCCGCGCATCTTCGCGCCGCCGCCGCAATGTTGCGCGGCGCGGCTTTTTGCCGCCGCCGTTTTGGGGAAATTGGGCGGATTTGGTAGAATTGCGCCATGTTAAAAGGATTATTTTCGCGCATTGCGATTGGAAAGTTTTTTGCGTATCTCGGCGCGGCTTTCGCATTTTTGCTCGCGGCTGCGGGCGCGCTGGCGGGCGCTTTCTTTTTGTCCGCCCCGCCGGAAAGCGGCGGCGGCGCGGCGTTTGCCGGGTTGCTGGCGGCGTTGTTGCTGTTTGCCGGATTAGTCGCGGCGATGCTCGTCTATGTGCGCGAAAAATTGCTGCTCCCCGTCCGCCGTTTCGCCGCCGACATTCAAGACATTCGCAACGGCAAACCGGTTGAGGACCGCGCGTTTCACGATGACGAAATCGGTTTTTTAATGCGGCAGGTTTACGACATGAAAAAACACATGGACCGCAACTACCAGGATTTGGAAGAAATTAGTTTTACCGATTCGCTGACCGGATTGTATAACCGCCATTACTTTTTTCAGGCGGCGCGGCACCAAATCCAAATCGCCGCGCGCAACCGCCAGCCGGCGTCCGTTCTCATCGGCGACATTGACCATTTCAAATCCGTCAACGACAAATACGGGCATTTGGTCGGCGATGCGGCGCTCAAACACGCCGCCGAAATTATCCGCGGCAGCATCCGCGAAAGCGATATTTGCGCCCGTTTCGGCGGCGAAGAATTTATCGTGCTGTTTATTAATTCCAATATTGAAAACAGCATTCTGACCGGCGAAAAAATCCGCGCCAATTTTGAAGAATCGCCCTGCGAATCCGGCGGCATTACGCTCCGCCTGACGATTAGCTCCGGCGTTTCGCCCGTGGATTGCGAAGACGAAAACGGCATTAACGACGCCATCAAACGCGCCGACAAAGCGCTTTACGAAGCCAAAAACGGCGGGCGCAACCGCGTTTGCAGCGCGGATTAATATTAAACTTTTCCCGGGATTAAATTACATTAATCCTTCAAACAACTGCACTTGCACTTCTTCGCCCGCCGCAACCGCGCCGCGCGATTCTTCCAAAACGACAAAACAATTCGCCCGCGACATGGAAGATAAAATTCCCGAGCCCTGCCCGCCGGTAGGGAAAACATCGCAACCGCCGCAGGCGCGGGCGCGCAAAACGCCGCGCTGGTATTCGGCGCGCCCCGGCGATTTGCGAAACGGCGCGCCCGCAACGGCGGAAAACAAAGGCGCGGAAACGCATCCTTTTCGTCCGGCGCGTTTCCACAACGCTTCGCGCGCGAATTGGTAAAAGCAAACCATTACCGAAACCGGATTGCCGGGCAAGCCGAAAAAATCCGCGCCGCCGAGTTTGCCGTAAGCCAGCGGACGCCCCGGACGCATCGCGACTTTCCACGACAATACTTCGCCGCGCGCCGCCAGCGCCGGGCGGATAAAATCCGCTTCGCCCACCGAAGCGCCGCCGCTGGCAATAACGACATCGGCGTCTTCCATCGCGGCGTCCATCATTTTTTCCAGCGCGCGGCGCGAGTCCGGCGCAACGCCCAAATCGCGCGTTTCAATATTCATGTTTTGCAGCATGGCAAAAATCAGATGGCGGTTGGAGTCGTAAATTTCGCCCGGACGCAAAACATCGCCCAAAGATTTCAATTCGTCCCCGGTGGAAAAAAACGCCGCGCGCACTTTTCGCACCGCCGCCGCTTCCGCCATGCCGATTGAACCGAGCAGCCCGATTTCCGCCGCGCCGCATAAAGTTCCGGCGGCAATCGCCGCTTCGCCGCGGCGCAAATCTTCCCCGGCGCGGCGAATGTGCAATCCCTTTTTACGCGCCGCGGCGGCGACAAAAACGCGCCCGCCGTCCGCCCGCGTTTCTTCCTGCGGCACGACAATGTCCGCGCCGGCGGGGATTTGCGCGCCGGTCATAATGCGGACGCAACCGCCGGACGCAACCGCCGCGGCGCAGGGCGCGCCGGCAAAAGCGCGCCCCGCCTCGCGCAAAACGGATTCGCTTTCGGCGGACAAATCGGCGGCGCGGCAGGCGTAGCCGTCCATCGCCGAGTTGTCAAAACCGGGGACATCAAACGGCGCAGCGGCGTCTTCCGCCAAAACGCGCCCCAATAATCCGCGCAACGGCACGCGTTCTTCGCCGCACACGGGAACGATGCGCGACAAAATAAATTCGCGCGTTTCCGCAACCGATTTCCATTTTTCGGACATGCGTATATTATGCCAAAATTCCGCGCCGTTTTGCGCGTATTCGCCGCGGAATAAAATTATTTTTTAAAAGAAAACCGCGCCGGAATTTACTTATGCTTATTTAATACGCTCCGTTTTTAATTTTCCCAAGCCGTTTAATTTTTCATCGCCACAAAAACCCCCGCCTTCCGCAATTTCGGTAAAACATTCCTTGTCCCGCAATTCCGGCAATTCCCGCAGTTCCGGCAATTCCGGCAAAAGCAAAAGGCAAAAGGCAAAAAACACTTTCCATTCCTGCGAAAGCAGGAATCTCTTTTCCGGGGGCGGATAGTTCTTCGTTAAAATACGGCAAACTTCGCCATAAAAAAACGGAAGATGTCCCCGCTTAAAATCAAAGGCGGACGGGAAATTCTTGCCTTGCCCGTTTTTTGCCGTCTATTTTTCACCCCGCCCGTTTTTTGTCTTGTCCGTTTATTGTTTTGCCGTGATATTAAATGCGGCGCAAAATAATTTTTCGTTTCCGCAAACAATTCCGCAAAAAACGGGCGCGGTTGTTTAGTTTCGCCGTATGTGTTGCGATAATAATTCTTCCAGTTTTTGCAGGCGGCGGTTAATTTCGGCAAGCTGCTTTTCCGTATTCGGCGCGGTGTTTTCTTTTTCGCCCGCCCCGCTGTCGTGCGATTCTTGCATGACATTAATAATTACGCCTATCATCATGTTTAAGAAGACGAATGCCGCCAAAAATATAAAACTCAAATAAAAAATCCAGCTAAACGGGTATGTTTCCATCGTTTCATACATCACATCCGTCCAATCTTCAAAAGTCGCCACGCGGAACAAAGTGAGCATGGAAACGCCCACATCGCCCCACAGCGTTTCGTTGACTTCGGCGAAAAATAAATTGCCCGCCGCGCCGTAAATATAAAAAATAATAAACATCATCAGCGCGACATAACCCATCCGCGGAATCGCGGTAAGCAGCGCCTCCACCATCTGCCGCAGCTGCGGGACGAAAAACACCAGCCGCATCACGCGAAACAGGCGGAGCAAACGCGCGAGCAATGCGTATTCGCTTTCGTCCACCGGTATCAGCGAGGCGGCGACGATAATAAAATCAAAAATGTTCCAGCCGCGCCGCCAAAACGCGCGCCCGCCGTCCGCAAAATAACGCACCGTAATTTCGGCGACAAAATACAAAGTCACCGCCCAGTCCAGCGCGCGCAAAAGGACATGCGCCCACTCCGGCATGTCGTAACTTTTTACGCCGATGGTGAGCGCCGATAAAATAATTACCGCCACCGTAAACCATTCAAACAGCGTATTATGCCGCAGCGCGCGCAAGGAGTCGCGCCAGATAATTAACGATTTATTTAACATAGTTTTACGCCCCGCATTATACCGCGATTAACGGTAAATTTGCGCCGGAAGCCATGTCGCCGTTTGCGGGAAAAACCACAGGAATGCCAGCATTAAAATTTGCAGCGCGACAAACGGCAGCGCGCCGCGGTATATCGCGCCTGTCGGCACTTCTTTCGGGGCGACTCCGCGCAGGTAAAACAGCGCAAAACCGAAGGGCGGGGTTAAAAACGATGTTTGTAAATTGACCGCAATCATCACCCCCAGCCATACCGGGTCCATGCCGAGTTGAATCAGCGCGGGCGCGACAAGCGGGACGACGACAAAAATAATTTCTATAAAATCCAAAAAGAACCCGAGAAAAAACATTAATGCGGTTACCGTCCAAAACGCCCCCGCCGCGCCGCCCGGCAAAGACGCCAGCGCGTTGGTGACCAATTCTTCGCCGCCAAAACCGCGGAAGACCAGCGAAAAAATGCTCGCGCCGATAAGAATCACAAAAACCATGCAGGTAATCCGCGTTGTTTGCAGCATCGCATCGCGCCACATCGCAAAACTCAACGCGCCTTTGGCAAGCGCAAGCAACGCCGCGCCGCCCGCCCCCACCGCCGCCGCTTCGGTCGGGGTTGCAACGCCGGCGAGAATGGAACCCAGCACCGCGACAATTAATAATACCGGCGCGGCGAGCGCGCGCAACATGCGCCGCCCGCCAAAAGCGCCTTTTTCGGCGGGCATCGCCGGCGCCCACTTTGGGCGAAACCATGCAACCGCCAGCACATACAAAATATAAACGGCGACCAACATTAACCCGGGCACCAGCGCGCCGAAAAATAAATCGCCCACGCTTACCGCATCGGGCGAAAAATTGCCGAGCGATAATTGCGCTTTTTGATTCGCGTTGCTGATGACATCGCCGAGTAAAACTAAAACAATGGACGGCGGAATGATTTGCCCCAGCGTCCCGGACGCCGCAATCGTCCCGCACGCCAAAGACGGGCGGTAGTTGTGCCGCAGCATGACCGGCAGCGAAATCAATCCCATCGTCACCACCGTCGCGCCGACAATGCCGGTGGATGCGGCAAGCACCGCGCCGACCAAACAAATGGAAACCGCAAGCCCGCCGCGCATGCGCCCGAACAGCCGCCCCATCGCCAGCAACAATTCTTCCGAAATTTTTCCGCGTTCCAACAGCGCGCCCATAAATACAAACAACGGCACGGCGATTAATGTTTCGTTTGTCATAATGCCGTATAGCCGCGGCGGTATCGCGCTTAAATAAGTAGAATCAAAAACGCCCGCCGCTTTTCCCGCCGCCGCCGCCGCCAACGCGCCGCCCGCCAGCGCAAACGCCACCGGAAAACCCGTAAGCAAAAGCGCCGCAATCAAAACCAGCATGCCGGCGAGCCACCATTCCATTACCGCTTCCCCCAAATTTCCAGCACCGCGCGCGCCGCCATCGCAAGCCCTTCCAAAATCATCATCGCGGCAAACAGCGGGATGCATGTTTTCAACAAAAACACGCCGCCCAACCCTTCGCCTTCCGGCGAATGCTCCAAAACGCTCCAAGACGCCGCGACATATGGCAGCGAATAAACAAAAATTGCGCCGCACACCGGCAGCAATAAAAACAGCGCGCCGCCCAAATTAACCATCGCCTGCGCGCGCGGCGAAAAACGCGCGTAAAAAAGGTCAACCCGCACATGCGCGTCCCGCCGCAGCGTATATCCGGCGGCGAGCATAAACAGCGCGGCGTGCATATACACGACCGTTTCGCCGAGCCAAACCCACCCGACGCGAAAAACCGCGCCGCTGATAATCACCGCCAAAGTCACCGCCGTCATCAGCGGCAAAAGCCACGACAGCGCGCGCCCGGCGGTTTCGTTGGCGATTTCTGCGGCGCAAACAAAACCGCGCAATAAACGAAAAAACATGCGGCTATTATACAACCGCCCGCCGTTTTCCGCTTATTTTCGCTTTTGAGTTTTCGGGGAATTGCGGATTTTTAGATGTTAAAAATTTAGCATAACGGAAAAAACTCCCGCCCCGCGCATGCGCCGTTTTTTTGTCGGCGCGAAAAAAATTACCGGCGCGAAAAAAAATTCCGTCATTCCCACACACGCCATTCCCGCGAAAGCGGGAATCTCTTTGAGGTTTGCGGAGTATGAAACCGCCCAACTTGCCCGCTTTTTCCAATATATTAAACAAAGGATTTATTCCGCAACCGGCAAAGAGATTCCTGCTTTCGCAGGAATGGAGAATCGGGGAATATGCCCGCCGCCGATTTTTAATCGGCAGACGGGTTGTTTATTTTTTACTTTCCCAGACGGCGGCGTCTCGCATCAATTGTTTCACCTTTTTCACCTTTTTCACCTTTATATTTCCAATGCACCGTGCCAGAAACGCGGTAAGACGCTTTCCCTTTTTCTTTCCGGACTTTAATCGCGGCGGCACTTAAAGATATTATTTTGCCTTTGTAATTCACTTTATTGTCATCAACCACTTTACATGTGATTGTTTTGTCGCCTACAAAATACAATATCGCACCCTTTTTAATTCCCAAATCTGGTAAATTAACATTGGAACGCTTTTTATCCGCTTTCTTTTGCTCCTGTTGAAATTCTTTTAAGTCGGCGCGTCCAACATATTTATTGGATTCCAAACGAACTTCTTTTCCGGCCAGTTTGCCCATCAGGTCTCTAACTGTCTCAAACGATATCTTAAAAAAACTCTCTTTTCTTATTTGTCCGGCAATGCGCGTAACTTTTCTGAAGCACTTTCTCCGTGTCAATTACATCATCCACTACTTTTGCATAATGCAACTCAAAAGGCAACGGCACATTAGTACCAGAAAGCACTTTCATGCGCGCCTTAAGTTTCGCTATGTTCGGGGATTCAACACGCCCGATTTTAACCCAATCCGGAAAACACGGATTAGAAATTAAATAAATAATTCCTTTCATTGTTTTTCTCCTTTAAAAAATTAAAATCAACCCGCGCCCCGCGCGCCGACATAGCCGTATTCGGAGAGGCCCGTCCAGCCGGATACTTTTTTGCGGAAATCGGTGAAGGACGAGTATACTTTTTGGCTTTCCGCGTCCGATGTCGCCGCGTCTCCCACGACCTGCTCGCTCGTCGCTTTCAGTTTTTTCAGCACATCGTCCGGAAAGCGCCTTAATTGCACTTCGTGTTCGCCGACCAGTTTTTCCAGCGCTTCGCCGTTGCGGGCGGTGAACTCCGACAGCATGTCGTTGTTCGCGGCTTGCGCGGCGACTTCAACGACCTGTTGCAAATGCGCGGGCAACGCGTCAAACGCTTGTTTGTTAACGAAAGTTTCCAGCGCGGTGCCGGGCTCGTGCCAGCCGGGGTAGTAGTAAAATTTAGCGATTTTGTAAAAACCGAACGCCAAATCGTTGTAGGGGCCGACCCACTCCGTCGCGTCAATCACGCCGGATTCCAGCGCGGTGAAAAGCTCGCCGCCGGGGAGCAGCTTTGGCACCGCCTCCACCGCCGCCAATACTTCGCCGCCCAATCCGGGCATCCGCATCTTCAGCCCTTTCATGTCTTCCAGAGAATTAATTTCGCGGTTGAACCAGCCGCCCATTTGCACGCCGGTGTTGCCCGCCAAAAAAGGTTTTAAATTGAACTGCGCGTAGAGGTCGTCCCACAATTTCTGCCCGCCGCCGTAGTAAATCCATGCGTTGGTTTCCTGCGCAGTGAGACCGAACGGGACGGCGGCAAAAAATTGCGCCGCCGGGGATTTGCCTTTCCAATAATACGCCGCGCCGTGTCCCATTTGCGCCGTGCCTTTGGAAACGGCGTCAAACGCTTCCAGCGGGGGGACGATTTCGCCGCCGCCGTGGACGGAAACTTCCAATTGCCCGCCGGACATTTCGCCGATATAGCGGGCGAGGCGGTTTGCCCCCGTGCCGAGACCGGGAAAATCTTTGGGCCATGTCGTGGTCATGCGCCATTTGTGCGTTTCGGTTGTTGCCTTCGGAATGCCGGGTTTGGCGGCGGATTCCGCTTTTTCTTCTTTTTTCTCCGGTTTGCCGCAGGACGCCCCGCCGAGGACCGCCGCTCCCGCCGCCAAACCGCCGATAAATTTTCTTCTTTCCATGGTGCTTCTCCGTGAAATGCAAAAATACCGCGCCGCGCCGGAAAATCTGCCGATTCTCCGCCCCGTCCGCGCCGTTTTGGATTATAATACAAAAATTCGCCCGCGTCAAACGCCCGCCCCAAAATATATTTTCACCCCATTTTCCAATCCGCGCATGAACGCCAATTCACCGGCAAAATCTTTATGGCAGCTTTTTTGCCAAACTTTTACCGTGCTGGCGGCGGCGGCGTTGGTGTGGCAATTTTTCGCGCGCGCCCCGGCGGATTCCTACCACAATGCGCTGGCGCAGGTTTTGACTTCCGTAGTCGGCGTCTATGGGCGCAACGCGCCGGATTTGGCGGATATTAACGCCAGCGACAGCATCGGGGCGGGGGTGATTGTGGACGGGCGCCACATTCTCACAAACTACCACATCGTAGCCAACATGGGTTTTATTGAAGCGGATATTAACGGCAAACGGCGCGCCGCCGAAGTGGTCGGGGTTGCGCCCGAAATTGACATCGCGGTTTTGCGCGTTTCGGGGGATTTGCTGCCGCCAATCGCATTTGCCGAAGACGCCTCGTTAAAACAGGGGGATGTGGTTTTTGCGGTAGGCAATCCGTTCGGGCTTAGCCGCTCCGTTTCCATGGGAGTCGTCAGCGCCATCGGGCGGCGCGGGCTGGGGATGAATATTTTGGAAAATTACATTCAGACGGACGCCGCTTTTAATCCGGGCAGTTCCGGCGGCGCGTTAACCAACGCCAAAGGCGAATTGGTCGGCATCAACACCGCGCTGTTTTCGCGCTATTCGGCGCAGGGAATCGGTTTTGCCGTGCCGTCCGAAGTCGTCCGCCGCTCGCTCGGCGATTTTTTGCCGTCCGCTTCCGCCCTGCCCGAAGGCAACCACATCGGAGCGGAAGTGCGCCCGATGTCCCAACGGCTGCACATGAAAGTGCTGGGATATACGCCGGAACACACGCCGGTCATGCTCGTATCCAAAGTATGGAAAGGGACGCCCGCCGAAAAAATGGATTTGCGCCCCGGCGATGTCATTTTAGAAATTGACGAAACGCCCCCCCGCACCCTTTCCGAAACGGGCAAACTCCCCCCGTCCATGCAAAGCATTGAAATATTGCGCGCCGGAAAACGGTTGCATTTATTGCTCCCCCCGCCCGCGCCGGAAAATACAAATTTACCGGAAAACGCGTCAAAAAATAATGCGCCGGACGATGATTCCGAAAAATAGCCGCAACACAATTTTGTCTCATAAATGCCGCCCGCGCTTTTTGGCGAAAATTCAATAGAAAAAAACGGAAGGCGCACCCTCTCCTAATTCTCCATTCCTGCGAAAGCAGGAATCTCTTTGCCGTTTGCGGGATATGAATCCGCCTAACTTAAATGATTTTCCGGCATTGCGCCGCGGTTTTTTTGCGCCGAAATTCGCCGTATTTAGCGGGAAAATTATCCGCTTCCGGTAAAAAAATTCCTGCTTTCGCAGGAATGGCGGGGGAAGTTTGGGCGCAATACGGACGCAAGGCGGGCGCAATTTTGTCTGCGCGATTGCAATTTAGGGCGGCGGCGGCTGTTAAAATTTGCGAAACTTGCGCGGTTTTTGCGGGAAATTTTCGGCAATAATTCCGCGCCGGATTTGCCGTTTGGGAAATTTTTCTTTCGGGATTGCGGAGATTAAAACCGCATTAAAACTGCCTTGGGCGGAAAAATAAACCATTCTGCAACATTGCCGGAGCGCGCCGGCGGGCGGGCGGAAAGCGCCGGAACGGGCGAAATGGGGCGCTTTTTTGGGATTAAAAAAACGAAAAATTGCGTTTTTACGCGAAATTTCGGCATAGCGGCGCATTTTTTTTTCATTTGCCGAAAAAAAACGGGATTTATGCCGTATAATGCCGAAATGAAAATTGCGACAAGGGCGCAATTCTTTATCTTCCCGGAAAGGAAAAAACCATGAACAAAACGGAACTCATTGAAAAAATCGCCAGCACGGCGGGGCTCAGCAAAGTAGACGCCGGAGCGGCGCTGGAGGCTTTTGTCGGCGCAGTCACCGGAGCGCTCAAAAAGAAGAAGCAAGTCGCCATTGTCGGCTTCGGTTCTTTTGAGGTCAAAAAGCGCAAAGCGCGCATCGGGCGCAATCCCCAAACCGGCGAGGAAATTAAAATCAAGGCGTCCAACGCGCCCGCCTTCCGCCCCGGCAAAGCGCTGAAAGAAGCGGTCAACAAGTAATTGTTGCAAAATATGCGCCGCCGCGCCCCGGGTGCGGCGGGCGTTTTGCGCGCGGGAGTGGTAGTTCAGTTGGTTAGAATATCGGCCTGTCACGCCGGAGGTCGCGGGTTCGAATCCCGTCCACTCCGCCATTGCAAAACGGCCCTGCATTAATGCTTTCCATACTCCGCCGTCCCGCGCTGCGCCGCGCGGTTGTTTTCGTATTCGTCCTGCCGCTCATGTTTGCCGGCGGCTCGCTGGTCGGCGGGTTGCAGCAGTCGGTCGGGGGCGTCGGCGATTTTGATATTTCGCGCGCCGATTTCACCGAAACCTACCGCGAAATGGAATCGCAAATTCGCCGCCAATACGGGCGCTCTTTGCCGCCCGATTATTCCACCATCGTCGCCGAAGAAGCCCGCGCCCAACTCGTGCGCCAATACTTGATGCGCGCCGTCGTCGCCGACCGGCACATTGAAGCGTCCGATGCGGAAGTCGCGGGGGAAATCCGCCGCCGCCCCGAATTTCAAGATACTGCCGGGCAATTTTCCATCTCCCTGTTTAACGAATATACCCCGGATGTGCGGGATGTGGAAGAAGAAATGCGGCGTGTGCTGGAACGCCGTCCGCTTGCCGCCGTATTGACCCACTATCCGCTCCCCGGCGTGCGCGAAAAACTCGCCGCCTACCGCCGCCAGCAGCGCATCGTGGATGTCGCGGAAATTACCGTCACCGCGCGTTTTAATATTAGCGAAGACGATATTCGGCGTTATTATTACGCCAACCAGTCGGATTACGAAATCCGGCAGGAAACGGATTGGGAGTATTTTACGATTAGCTCCGCGATGTTTGCGGACGAAGCGCCGGACGAAGAAACCGTCGCCATCGCCCGCGCGGAATTGGAAGAAGAAGCGGTAGCGGCGGAACAGCGGACGGCGCGCCACATTTATATTACCGGAAGCGGGGACGAAGCGCGCGCGCGCGCCGCCGAACTCTCCGAACGCGCGCGCGCCGCGCCCGAATCTTTCGCCGATTTGGCGCGCGAATTTTCCGAAGACGAAGGCAGCGCCGAAAACGGCGGCGACCTCGGGCGAATCGTCCGCGGCGATTTGCCGGAAGCAATGGACGAAGCGCTGTTTGAATTGGCGGACAACGAAATTAGCGGCCCCGTTTCCGTGGACGGCGGGTATAGCGTGCTAAAAATGGAAATCGTTTCCGCCCCGCCCCCGACTCCCGAAGCCCTTGACGAACAAGCCATAGTGCGCGCGGCGCAAATTGACGCCCGCGACAAACTCGCGGCAAAAGCCGAAGAATTGGAAAAAACCGCCCACATCAACGTCGGTTCGCTGGACAAAGTCGCGGAAGAAGCGGGCGTTGCCGTATTGACCGCAACCGCGGTTACGCGCATTCCGGGCGAAACCGCGCCGGATGTTTTTCGCAACGACGCGCTGTTGTCGCAATTGTATGTGCGCGAAATTTTATTCCAAGGCGAAACCAGTCCGCCGATTCTGCTGGACGACGATACTTATATGATGGCGCGAACGGCGCGCCACCAGCCCGCGTCCACGCGCCCCCTCACCGCGGTTAGCGAGGGTATTTACGACCTGCTCAACGCCCGCGAACAAATGCTGCAAATGCAAACCGGAGAAAATGTCGTCACCATCCCCGACAATTTGGATTGGGCGCAAACTTACACGCTGAGTTTAACCGAAACCGCGCCGGAGGGGGCGGGGGCGAACGCCGTTGGCGCGGTTTTTGCGGCGGACATTCACGCCGGATTGCCGACTTTTGCGCTTGTCGCCGAAGCGGGAAAGGTGCGCGTTTTTCGCGTCCGCCAAATCCAAAACGAAGCGCCGCGCGATGAAGATTTAACCGTCGTCTCGCGCCTGCTGGAACAAACCCAAAACACCGCCGGAACCGAAGCGTATTTGCAAACGCTTTTGGATGTTTATGATGTGCATTTTCAACCGCAACAGGCAAATTTCTAACGCCGCCCGCCGCCCCGCCGCCGTCCCTGCCGCCCAAAAAACGCGGCAGTTTTTTGGGCGGTTATTCGGATTCTTCCGCCAAACCGGCGGTAATGTGAAATCCGGCGTCTACATGCAATACTTCGCCGGTAATTCCCGATGCGTGCGGCGAGAGCAAAAATACGGCGGCGGCGGCGACTTCGTCCGCGCTGATATTGCGTTTCAGGGGGGCTTGCCGCTCCACTTGCCGCAAAATTTTGCCAAACCCGCCGATGCCCGCCGCCGACAAAGTTTTCACCGGACCGGCGGAAACGGCGTTAACCCGGACGCCCCCGCCGCCCATGCTAAACGCCAAATAGCGGACGCTGGCTTCCAGCGCGGCTTTTGCCACGCCCATCACATTGTAATTTGGCAACGCCCGTTCCGCGCCCAAATACGACAAAGTCACCAGCGCGCCCCCGTCCGTAAAATGCGGCAACGCGGCTTTCGCAAATGCGGTCAGCGTATACGCGCTAATATCCAGCGCTTCGCAAAACCCTTCGCGCTCCGCGCCTTCGTGGTATGCGCCCGAAATCGCCTCGCGCCGCGCAAACGCAATGGCATGCACGACTCCGTCCAAACCGCCCAGCGATTCGGCGGCGGCACGGACGGCGGTGGAAATGGAATCGTCGCTGGCGGCGTCGCACTGCGCCGCAACCGCCCCGCCGAAAGATTCGCCGACCAGCGCGGCGGCTTTATTTTCTTCGCCGCGCGCGTCCGGCTGGACGGCAAACGCCAGCCGCGCCCCTTCGGCGGCGGCGCGCGCGGCAATCGCGTAAGCGATAGAACGCCGGTTGCGCACCCCGACAATCAAAATTTTCTTGCCGTCCAAAATTCCCATGTGCGGGAGTATACCCGTTTTTACCGATGAGCGGATGGGAAGACACTTTGCTATTTCGCGCATTGCGCCGCCGCCCCGCCCCGCGCCGTCCGGTGTGGCTGATGCGCCAAGCCGGACGCTACTTGCCGGAATACCGCGCCCTGCGAAAAAAATCCGGCGGTTTTTTGGCGATGGTCAAAACGCCGGAAACGGCGTGCGAAATTACTTTGCAGCCGATTCGCCGTTTTGGTTTTGACGCGGCGATTATATTTTCGGATATTTTAACCATCCCGGACGCGATGGGATTGGAATTGTATTTTGTAGAAAACGAAGGCCCGCGTTTTCGCCGCCCGCTCAACGACGAATCCGCCATCGCCAAATTGCGCGCGCCCCCGCCCGAATCCCTCGCCTACGCCGCCGAAGCGTGCGCGTTGGCGCGGCGCGCCCTGCCCGCCGAAACGCCGCTCATCGGGTTTTGCGGTTCGCCGTGGACTTTGGCGTGTTATATGATTGACGGCGGCGGCGGCGGTTTTTGGCAAACGCGAAAGATGCGCCACGCGCGCCCCGATTTGCTGCACCAAGTTTTGGCGGCAAACGCCGCCGCCGCCGCAGAATTGCTCGCCGCGCAAATTGCCGCCGGCGCGCAAGTAGCGATGATTTTTGACAGCTGGGGCGGATTGCTCGGCGGCGAAAGTTATGAAGAATTTTCGCTGCAATACATCCGCAACATCATCGCCGCATTGCGCCAAAAATCGGACGCGCCGGTCATTGTTTTCGCGCGCAACTGCGGGCTGCAACTTCCCGCCATCGCCGCCTGCGGATGCGATGCGGCGGGGGCGGATTGGCAAATGCCGCTGGCGGCGGCGCGCCGTGCGGCGGCGGACAAAATCGCCATCCAGGGCAATATGGACCCCGCCGCATTACTTTCCACGCCCGAAACCGCCGCCGCCGCAACGCGCAAAACCCTCGCCGATTTTGGCGGCGCGCCGGGGCATATTTTCAATTTAGGACACGGCATAGACAAAAACACGCCGCCCGAAAATGTCGCAGCCATGGTGGAAGCGGTGCATGCTTTTCCGACTGCGGACGCCGCGCCAAACAATTAAATTCCGGCAACGCTTTGGAAACATTCCAAACCGCGCCAAACGCCGCGCAAATTAATTTAGGACTTTTAATCCTGCCAATACTTTTTATTCCGCACTATTTTTATTCCAAAAATATTTCCGCGTCCATTATTCTCCATACTTATTATTTTCCATTCCTGCGAAGGCAGGAATCTCTTTGTCGGCAGCGGGCAATTTCTTCGTTTAATATATTAGAAAAAGCGGGAATGTTGGACGAGTTCATACCCCGCAAACGGCAAAGAGATTCCTGCCTTCGCAGGAATGGAAAAACAGAGAGGAAAAAACCGCCCGCTTCCGGCAAAATACAAAAATAAAAAATGCTTCGCCCTTCCCGTTTTTTTCTGCGACGAAAAAAACGGCAACTCCGCAAAAAAAAATCAGCGTATTTCAAATTCCCCCGGCGGCGGCATGTCGTCTTCTTCCACCAACAACTCCGCCATATTTTGCACGGACGCGCCGATAGGACCCGGGCGCAGGTGCGAAATCATTTCCGACACGGCGGATTCTTCGCCGCAAAACAGCGCGACCAAGCTGCCGTCGCTTTCGTTTTTCGCCCAACCGCGCACGCCGAGCTCGCCCGATTTGGACGATAAATATTGGCGAAATCCGACATTTTGCACCTCTCCAATCAGGCGGTATTTGACGCAAAAATCCGCTT
>JBPCWY010000027.1:0-6875 GCA_051009035.1 Gammaproteobacteria bacterium | reverse complement strand
CCGCACCGCCCGCCCGAATACTTCCAGCCGCAAACAATCCAGCAACAACCGCGCGCTGACTTCCGAATACTCCGGCTCCCGCTCTATCAGCGAGCGCGCCGCCATATACAGCGCGGAATATACTTCGCCCTCGCTGATGCCGTCATACAATTCGCCCAGCACATTACCCAGCAAATACGCGGGATCAACATCATCAAATCCGCGGCAGGCATCTTCAATTTGTTCCTGCAAATCATGCACATCCAGCGGCGTCCGGTTGCCCTGCGCGTCCACAACATGGAGTTGTTCGGGGAGAATTTCGCGCGCTTTTTGCCGCCGAATTTCGGCGCGTTTTTCGCGATAGATAACATATGCGCGCGCGACCTTGTGGTGTGCGCCGCGCATCAGCGCAAGCTCCGCCTGGTCTTGGATGTCTTCAATATGAAAATTGCCGGCGAGCGGTTTGCGCCGCAAAAGCGCGTCAATCACGCGGTCGGTCGTTTGTTCCACCATATCGCGCACGCCCGCCGAATCCGCGCCTTGGCTGCCCGCAATTTCCAAAAACGCTTTGGTCAGGGCGATGGTGATTTTGGAGCGGTCAAAAGCGACTACCGCGCCGTTGCGCCGAATAACTTTGTAATGCCGCAATTTGTCGTCAATTTCCACCCCCGGCGGCGCCGTTTGCGCGCCCGGCGGAGCGATTCCGCCGTGTAATTCCGAAGATTGTGGACGCTCGGACTGCGGATGCTCCACAGCGCCGGATACTTTTCCGGATGAAATTTCGCGCAACTGCCCCATGTTTCTCCCCTTTTTCGGCGTTAATCAATAAGTTATGCAAAGCAGAACAAGTCCTTGAACTAACACTACCGCTCGCCAGCATATCTTATCGTTATTATAACTGAAATCGGCGTTCAAGTCCTTATCGGCGTTCATTCCTGAAAAATTTTTCCGATGTGCTTTGGAAGTTCTCCCAAAAGATTATTTCTATTTCTTATATTTGGCTGAAACTTCTTATTCTTTTAGTATGCGTAAATTTTCTCTAAAAGAAGTTAAAATCAGATAAAATACCCAAAAAATATCACTTATCTATTCTATTTTTGCAAAGTCAGCCGCCGGTATCTTTCCAACAGCACTTCGCGGCTTTCCGCTTTGCCTTGGGGGATGCAATCTACCGGACAAAGCAGGGAGCATTGCGGCTCGTCAAAATGCCCGACGCATTCGGTGCATCGCTCCGGGTCAATTTTGTAAAATTCCGCACCCATGGAAATCGCCTGATTCGGGCAAACCGGCTCGCAAACATCGCAGTTGATGCATTCTTCGGTGATTTTTAGCGACATGGGGATTTCAGCGGGACGGGGAGATTTTGGCGAGCAACGCCGCCGCAACATGCGCCGAAACAAATTTTGCCGCATCGCCGCCCAAAATGGCGACTTCGCGCACCATTGTGGATGATACATGGATGTATTCGCTGCTCGGCGGCAAAAACAGCGTCTCAATATTTTCGTCCAGCGTTTTATTAATGTGGGCGAGCTGCGATTCAAACTCAAAATCGGAAACGGCGCGCAAGCCGCGCAAAATAATCCGGCTATCCCGCGCCCGCAAAAAATTGGCGAGCAACCCGTCAAATGATTCTACGCGGACATTTTTTTGGCAAAACGACTGCGCGGTCATGGCGAGGCGCTCGTCCAGCGAAAAAATCGCCTTTTTGTGGACGCCCGCCGCGACCGCGACAATCACTTCGTCAAACAACCCCGAAGCGCGCGCCACCAACGCTTCGTGTCCGAGCGTAACCGGATCAAAAGTGCCGGGGAAAACCGCCCGAATCATCGCCGCAGCAATTGCCAAAAAACGCCCCCGGCGCGCCGCCGCCGCGTCGCCCGCCACTCTGCGGGAGGGGTAAAATAACGCCCGCTTTCGCAATACGCCGCGCCGTCCGCCGCCAAACGCGCCGCCGCAGCGGAGAGCAAACGGCTCCACGCCGCATCGTCCGCGTATTCGGCAAACGGCGGGTCCAAAAAAATCACATCGTATTCGCCTTTGTCGGCGGTTAAAAAATCGGCGGCGGCGGCGCAACGGACGGCGACATTTTCGGCGTTGAGTTTTTCCGCCGCATTTCGCAACGCCCGCGCCGCGGCGGCTTCGCGCTCCACGCAAACCACCCGCCGCGCCCCGCGCGAAGCGGCTTCCAGCCCGAGCGCGCCCGCCCCGGCGAATAAATCCAAACATTCTTTGCCGTCCAGCCGCTGGCCGAGGCAATTAAACAACGATTCGCGGACGCGGTCGCCGCTAACGCGCAACGCGGGGGAGGGGGAAAAACGGATTTTGCGCCCGCGCCATTGGCCGCCGATAATGCGGAATGCCGGCGCGGCGCGCATGAAAAATCAGGGCGCCAAGCGCCGCCGCGCCTTGTCGGCGGCCAAACTGGTGGGATATTTGGCAATCAAATCTTCCAGCGTTTGGCGGCTTTCGTCCGTTTTCTTGAGATTGTTTTGGGCGTCGGCGAGAGTCAGCATCGCATCCGCCGCTTTGTCGCTGTTGCCGTGCAATTCAATAATTTGCCCCGCCGCTTTCGCCGCTTCGTCGTATTTTTTTTGCGCCATAAAATTTTGGCTCATCCAATACCGCGCCCCGGCGTTAAACGGGCCTTCGGGGTAATATTCCAGCACTTTTTCAAATCCGGAGACGGATTTGTCGTAATTTTTTTCGCGGTAATCGGCAAACGCGGTTTCGTAAAGCTCCTGCTCCGAAGGCAGGGTGACATATGTTCCGACTTCTTCAATTTTTTCGCCCAATTCGGTAATTTTGTCCGACATCGTCCGCCGCTCGGCAACGGCTTTTGAGATTTGCGACCGCACTTCTTTTAGCGCGTTTTTGTCGGCGGCGCGGGCGGAAGATTCTTCCATTTTGCCGAGAAGCTCGCGCAGTTTTTGGTCGGCGTCTTGTTGCGTTTTTTGCAAAGAAGCCACTTGCCCGCGCATATTTTGCACGACCCGCGCGAGGTTTTCCAGTTTTTCGGCATTACCGGCGGCAAGCTCGCGGGCGGCGTCATCGGTAAACAGCTGCCCGTGTGCGGGGACGCAAAGCGCCGCCGCCAAAAACAGCAAAACGCCGGAAACGCCGGAAAAACCGCTCCGGCGCAAAAAACTGTTATTCGTTGTGGTAACGAATTTCCACACGGCGGTTTTCGGCCCATGCGGTTTCGGTTTGCCCGGAGGCGCGCGGGCTTTCTTCGCCGAAACTAAGGGTTTCTATTTGATTGCGCTGCACCCCGTTGGCGAGCATAATCTCGCGCACGGCGTCGGCGCGCCGCTGGCCGAGAGCCAAATTGTATTCGTTACTGCCGCGCTCGTCCGCATGCCCTTCCAAAATCACGCGCTGGCCGGGCGTTTGGTTGAGATAGTCGGAATGCGCGCCAATCAGGGCGAGGGAGTCGTCCCGCACCGCCGATTTGTCGTAATCAAAATAAATGATGCGGCTGTCCAGCAATCCGCCGGAAGGACCGTCCGCCGCCCCGGGCAAGCCGGCAAATGCCGGATCCGCCCCGGCTTCCGCGACTCCCGATACGCCGCCCGCAGACGCAACGGCGGGCAATTCGTCTTTAATGTCGCCGGAGTAGTTGGCGCGGGAAGCGCAACCCCCCGCCGCCATTGCAACCGCGATTGTAATTAAAGCGTAGTGTTTCATTGTGAATCCTTCCTCTGATTGGTCAGAACCATTCTGATTTTGCAGGCCCCCAAGCCGGGTTAATAATCTTCCCCGTCTCGCGAACTTTCCATTTAGAGAGTATTATACCATTAACCGACACAATCCGCAAAGAATTTTCAATATTTTCGTCCTTAAATAAAATCATTGCGTCATTGGGCGAAAAACTGGGCGAATCCGCCTCCCGAATATCGGTCAAAAGCGCCGTTTCGCCGGATTCCGCGTCCGTCACCGCGATATTGTTGCGCCCGTTTTCGTCCCGCCGGATGTGGAGGATTTTTTCCCCGTCCGCGCTGTAAGAGGGCGAAACGCAATATCCGCTGCCATACGAAATCCGCCGCACCTTGCCGGTATCCAAAATTTGCTCGTAAATCTGCGGCGCGCCGGTTTGGTCGGAAGTAAAGGCGATGCGCCGCCCGTCCGGCGACCACGCCGGCTCCGTATCCACGCTTTTGTCGTTGTCGCTTTTGTCGCGCAATCTCTGTTTTCCGGCGTTGTTGAGGATGAAAATCTGCTGCTGGGTGCGGTTTTCGGTCAGCACGGCGGCGACCCGCAAACGGTCGGGCGACATCGCCGGGGCGCTGTTGCTGCCGGGAAAATTCGCCGCCACCTGCCGCTCTCCGGTCAGCAAAGATTGCCGGTAAACCGTGGGTTTGCGCCGCTCAAACGACACATATAAAATTTCGTTGCCGTCCGGCGACCACGCCGGGGAAATCAACTGCCACGGGCTGGTCAGCACCGTATGGGCGTTACGCCCGTCATAATCGGCGATGCGCAGCAGATTCGTCCCGTCCTCTTCGCGGACGATATACGCTACTTTGGTATGAAAAGCGCCGGGCTGGCGGGCGACCGATTCAAATATCCAATTGCTAATTTTGTGGGCGGCGGCGCGGCGCGAGCCGGGGTCAAAATTGATGCTGAAATTACCCAGATTTTTTTCGGTCAGCGTATCGTGCAACTCAAAAAACAGGCGAAATGCGCCGCCATCCTGCTGCACTTTTCCGGCTAACAAATATTCGCCGCCGCGGTTGCGCACTTCTGCGTAGCGTTCGGCGGAAACTTCGTCATAACTGGCGGAATCGCGCAAATACACGCGAAAATAGCCGCTGGCGCTCAAATCGTCATGGATAATTTCGGACATCGGCTGCGCTTTGCCGTCCGGATTTTCGCCGGAAAACTGCTCTACAAAAATATTAACCGGCCGCCAGTCGCCGCTGGTCAGCCGCAAATCCAACGCCGCCGCAGGCGCGCCCGCGACAAGCGCGATGGCGAAACCAAGGCGAAAAAACAGGCGCGCCGCAAATTTCATGCGCGGATTATAGCAGGCAAAACCGCGTCCGCCGTATTTTGCGCCTTTTTTTCGGCATGAAAATAAATGGCAAAACAGCGAAAATCCGCCCATTTCCGCCGGCGGCGGTTTTGCAACAGCGGCGCAAATTGCATCATACCCCGCGCGCCCGCCTTTTTCCGCCGCATTATTTAATCCCGCTTTAATCCCGCCCGCCTTTCCAAAAATCCCGCCCCAAAAATAAAATGCGGCGCAAAATCTCATAACGCTGAATAAACCCCGAAAATCCAAACCGATTTGTCGCCGCCCGCCGCCACTTGCAATTCGCGCCTTGCCCGATTGTTGCAATTCCGCAAACGCACGGCGTCCGAAAATCCGATATTTGGCATTTGTAAAAAAACGGCATTCCGCCCGGATTTTTGCGGAAAATATATTTCCGCCGCCGCATTAATGAACCGGCGGCGAATTGGAAAATCAATTTAACCGGCGAGTTTTTGTTTGACGAGTTTGCCTAATTCGGACATGTCCGCGCCGGATAATTCGGTTTTGAGCTGCGCCATGACGCGCCCCATGTCGCGCGGCGAAGACGCGGAAACGGCGGCGATGGCGGAATCCACCGCGGCGGATAATTCTGCCGCGCTGGGTTGCGGCGGCAAAAACGGCTCTAATACGGTAATTTCGCGTTCTTCGCGCGCCGCCAATTCTTCGCGCCCGGCGCGGCGGAATTGCGCGGCGGAATCGCGCCGCTGTTTGATGAGATTGCGCGCCGTGGATTGGATTTGCAAATCGTCCAACGCCGCGCCGGAATCAATTTCTTTTTTCTTGAGCGCCGCCAAAAACATCCGCAACACATCCACCCGCAACCGCTCCCCCGCCCGCATGGCGGCGTGCAGTTGTTTTTGCAATTCGGCGACGGACACCGCGGCGGACGGGGTTAATATTTGCGCGCGGGCAAAGTGCGCATGCGGATTTTGCGCTGCAATTTTTTGACCGCCGCGATTTTCAGCCGCTTGCGGCGGGCGGTCGGCTTTTCATATGCCATGCGCGCGCGCATTTCGGTAAGAATCCCGGCGCGCTCCACCTGCCGCTTAAAGCGGCGCATCGCCCCTTCAAAGGCCTCGTTTTCGGACATGCTAACAAACGGCATCCTGCGTTTTCTCCTGTTTTGGGATAAATTAATCCGCCGGAAAAATACCGGACGGAGCATGATTATAACATTTTTTTGCCGGTTTGTGCTTATCCGCCGGTGACGGGCGGAAAAATAGCGACTTCGTCCCCGTCCCGCACTTCCGCCGCCGGGGTTGCAAACCGCCAATTTCCGCCGAAACCGCGCCGCCTGCCGCCGTTTTTTTTGGAAAAATTTGGCGGCGGGGTTTTTGCGGACGGCGGCGAATTCGGTTTAAGTTTCGGGCGGAATGTCAAAATGTAGCACTTTTTCTTTTTTGCCGAGCGATTCGTAAAGTTTAATCGGCGGTTCGTCGCCAAAATCCGCCTGCACAATAACCACATATGCTTTTTGCAGTTTGGCGATGTTTTGCACGCGGCGGATTAATCCGGTTGCAATTTTTTGCCGCCGAAATTCGGGGCGGACGGCAAGATCGTAAATGTATATTTCGCGCCGTGCCAGTTCAAATTTATCCAAAATATACGCAGTGAGTCCGCCCGCCATTTTGCCGTTTTTTTCGGCGACAACGGCGATAAAATGTTCTTTGGCGAGAAGCGCGCGCATGTAAGAATCGGCGGGCGGTTTTTCGCAATAAGTTGCAAAGTCGCCAAAAACTTCGCCAAAAAGGCGGTTTAATTCCCGAAGCGCGCCGACATCGGACGCGCCAAGTTGGCGGAAAACGGCGGATTCCGCTATTTCGTTTTTCATTAATTTTCTCCTGTTTGGAATAAAAACAACGCC
>JBPCWY010000026.1:0-8494 GCA_051009035.1 Gammaproteobacteria bacterium | reverse complement strand
ACGGCTATTCGTCGTTTTTTTGGCTCTCCCAATTTTCTTTGCTGTAAGAAATGGAGGAGAGGTGGTTGTTTTTGACGAAATTCATAAAAAACTTAAATAACATCGGATTGATGGTTTCCAGCGCGCGGTCTACCAAAATGCCCCGCCCCGATTCGCTGTTGACCAAATGCACATGCTCCACGCATTCTTCGTATTCGTCGGGGTCCAGCGCGCGCAGAGTGCTGTGCAGGCGCTCGCACCAGTCGCTGGGACGAAATTTTTTGCCGTCAACCGTCAGCCCCTGTATCAGGACAAAACTCGTCCCCTGCGGATGCGGCGCGGCTAATTGTTCTTGTTGCATCGTTATAAAACGCTATTTTCGCTTAATTTGCCGCCGATTCGCCGTTTTTTGCAAAATTTACGCGCGGCGGGGTTAAAAAAATGATACACTCGCCGCCTTATGTCCGCGCATTATTTGGATTTTTCGGATTTTAGCGCCGCCGACACCCGCGCCGTGCTGGCGCGCGCCGCCGCCAACAAAGCGCAAAAACGCGCCCCCCGCCTCGCCGGACGGTTTTTGCTGATGCTGTTTGAGCGCCCGTCCACCCGCACGCGCATTTCGTTTTCCGCCGCCATGGCGCGGGCGGGCGGGCATTCCGCCGCGCTGGACGAAGCGGCTTCGCAGATGTCGCGCGGCGAATCCGTCGCCGATACGGCGCGCGCCGTCTCAAAAATGTGCGATGCGGTCATGATTCGCGCGCGGCGGCACGACACCGTTGCCGAATTCGCCGCCCACGCCGCCTGTCCGGTTATTAACGGATTATCCGACCGCTCGCATCCCTGCCAAGTTCTCGCCGATGTGATGACTTTCGGCGAATTGCGCGGCGGTTTGGAAGGCAAAAAAATCGCCTGGCTGGGCGATTTTAGCAATGTATTTTTTTCGTGGGCGCAAGCCGCCGCCATGTTCGGCGCGGAATTATCCGCCGCCTGCCCGCCCCAATACCGCCCGCAAACCCCGCCGGACGGAGTCGCCGTAGCCGAATCCGCGGCGCAGGCGGCGGAAGGCGCGGCGCTGGTCATGACCGATGTGTGGACGAGCATGGGCGGCGAAGACGAATCCGAAGCGCGCAAAAAAGCGTTTTCCGAATATGCGGTAGACGCGGCGTTAATGCAAAAAGCGGCGGCGGACGCGGTATTCATGCACTGCCTGCCCGCCCACCGCGGCGAAGAAGTTTCGGCGGAAGTCATGGACGGCAAACAAAGCGCGGTATGGCAACAAGCGGAAAACCGCATGCACGCGCAACAAGCGCTGTTGGAATTTTTAATGTTGGGCGAAGACGCGTTATGAATGCGGACATGCACGCAAAACCGGACGCGCCGGTTGCGAAATTAAAAAATATCGGCCCGGCGTCCGCCGCATGGTTGCAAAAAGCGGGCATTTGCCGCGTCCGCGATGTGCAAAAACTCGGCGCGGTTGCGGCGTATTGGCGGGTGAAACAACGCGAACCGCGCGCATGTTTAATGCTGTTATACGCATTGGAAGCCGGTTTGCGCGGCGTTGCGCCCGCCGATTTGCCGCCGCGGGAGCGAAGCATGTTAAAAAGCGCGGCGGCGTTATACGGGGGAAAATTTTTATGAATAAAACGGGCAAAATCCGCAAGGCGGTGCTGGCGTATTCCGGAGGTTTGGATACTTCGGTAATTTTGCTGTGGTTGCGCGAAAAATACGGATGCGAAATCGTCGCCTTTACCGCCGACATCGGGCAGGGCGAAGAAATTGAACCGGCGCGCGCCAAAGCGAAACAACTCGGCGCGGCGAAAATTTACATTGAAAATTTGCGCGAAGAATTCGTCCGCGATTATGTCTGGCCGCTGATGCGCGCCAACGCCGTCTACGAACACGAATACTTGCTCGGCACCGGCATCGCCCGCCCGCTCATCGCCAAACGGCAGGCGGAAATCGCCGCCGCCGAAAACGCGGACGCCGTCTCGCACGGCGCAACCGGCAAAGGCAACGACCAAGTGCGTTTTGAGCTGGGCTATTTGGCGCATGCGCCGGACATTAATATCATCGCCCCGTGGCGGGAATGGAATTTAAACTCGCGCAAAAAACTGCTCGCCTACGCCGCCAAAAACGGCATCCCCGTAGAACGGCGGCGCGGCAAAAAAGCGCCTTACAGCATGGACGCAAACTTGCTGCATATTTCTTACGAAGGCGGCGAATTGGAAAACCCCGCCGCGCCGCCGCCCGAAAAAATGTGGCTGCGCACCCGCGCCCCAAAAAACGCGCCCGCGCGCGCCGAAGATATTACCGTGGAATTTCGCGGCGGCAATCCGGAGGCGGTTAACGGCGAAAAACTTTCGCCCGCGCGCTTGCTGGAAACATTAAACGAAACCGCCGGCAAACACGGAATCGGGCGCGCCGATATTGTAGAAAACCGTTATGTCGGATTAAAATCGCGCGGGTGTTATGAAACGCCGGGCGGGACTTTATTGTTGCGCGCGCGGCAGGCGTTGGAGCCGCTGGTTTTGGACCGCGAAGTATTGCGCCTGCGGCAGGATTTAATGCCCCGCTACGCCGCGCTGGTGTATAACGGTTATTGGTGGAGTCCGGAGCGCGCGTTGCTGCAAAAATTGTTTGACGAATCGCAATTGCCGATGGGCGGCGCGGTGCATTTGCGGCTTTACAAAGGCAACATAGAAGTGCGCGGGCGCGAGTCGGACAATTCCCTGTTTGACGAAACCGCCGCGTCTTTTGAAGACGACGGCGGCGCGTACAATCAAAAAGACGCGGAAGGATTCATCCGCCTAAACGCCCTGCGCCTGCAAATGTTAAAACGGCGCGGGCGGACTTAACGGGCGGATTTCACCCGCGCCGCCGCAAAAAAAAACGCGCAAAATTTTATCCCCGCCAAAAATAATTTACAACACAAATTTACCGGACAAGTAAAAAAGTTTTGCCGAAAAACCGGGCAAAACATGCAATCCATTTTTACGAAATATTTTCCGCCAATTAAAACCGCGGGGAATATTTATACGCCGCGCCCGTTTTTTTATGAAATTATTTAATGCAAAATTCCACGCCGTAAAAATTACCCGCGGATTTATTCATCCTAATTCATCATTCCCGCGAAAACGGGAATCCAAAAAACAAACTTCGGCAAATCAATAATCCAATCCTGCAACAATGCCCGGCATTTTGGATTCCCGCTTTCGCGGAAATGGCGGAAATATCGCGCGGAAGTATCGCGCGAAAAAAAACGCGCGCAAGTTTATTCCCGCTGCGGGCGGTTTGCCGAAGAAAATTGCCAAGCGTGTGAAAAACCGTTTTGTCCGGCAACGGGATTCGCGCCCGGGTCGGGAAGTTCATGCGCGATTCCTTTGTGGCACGAAATGCATGTTTTGCCTTCTTCCTCCAAACCCAGCCGGTGCGCGGCGGCGGCGCGCGGTTTTTGTAGCGTAAAATCCATGCTTTGAAAATCGTGGCAGTTGCGGCATTCCAAAGAATCGTTGTTTTCCATGCGCCGCCATTCGCGCTCCGCCATCGCCAGCCGGTGCGCTTCAAATTTTTCGCGCGTATCCACCACGCCGAAAACCCAGCCCCAAACTTCTTTCGTCGCTTTAACCTTGCGCGCGATTTTATCGCCCCACTGGTGCGGCACATGGCAGTCCGGACAAGTCGCGCGCACTCCGGAGCGGTTGGAATAATGAATCGTCCGTTTTAATTCCGCGTAAACATTGTTCCGCATTTCGTGGCAGGACACGCAAAATTTTTCCGTGTTCGTCCATTCCAGCGCGGTGTTAAATCCGCCCCAAAACAAAACGCCCATAATAAAACCGCCGCCCGCCAATACGCCCAAACTTAAATGCGCGGCGGGGCGGTTCAAGGGCCGCCAAATCCATGCCGCCGCCGCCCGCAAATATTTCATTGCCCGCGAAAAGTATTCGGCACCGGCGGCACGGCGCGGGTTTGCGGCACATGGCACTGCGTGCAAAAATAACGGCGCGGCGACACTTCGGTTAATACTTGAAAATCGGCGTCCATAAAATGCGTCACACTCGCCATCGGCGCGCCCGCCGCCGGCGCGTTTTGGCGCGAATGGCATTCCAAACATTTATTAAAACGCAAATCCACCTGGTAGCCGCGGATGCCGTGCGGAATCACCGGCGGCTGTTCGGGATAGTTGCGCACCCGCCGCCGCTCTTCGTCCGCCGGCGCGGCGGTCGGCGGCGGCGCGGCGGAAGAATCAACCGGCGCGTTGCGCAACCCTTCAACGCGGGCATGCGGCGCCGCGCAAAAAACAAGCGCCGCGCAAACCAGCGCTTTGCAGGTTAAACTTTGACGATGCGGACGGCGCATTTTTTAAAATCCGTTTGTTTGGAAATCGGGTCGGTCGCGTCCAAAGTCGCTTTGTTAATTAATTGTCCGGCGTCAAACCACGGCACAAACACGACTCCCGGCGGCATTTTGTTTCTGCCCCGCGTTTCCACCCGGGTGCGAATCCCGCCGCGCCGCGATTCCACCAGTATTTCATCGCCCCGCCGCAAACCGGCTTGTTCGGCGTCGTCCGGATTCAGATACGCCAGCGCATCCGGAAACGCTTTGTAAAGCTCCGGCACGCGGCGCGTCATGGAGCCGGAATGCCAATGCTCCAAAACCCTTCCGGTGGTAAGCCAAAACGGATATTCGCCGTCCGGCGACTCGGCGGGCGGCTCGTAAGGCGCGGCAAAAATAAGCGCGCGCCGGTCCGCCCGCCCGTAAAAATCCACGCCCCCGCCGCTTGCGTAAGAATCGTATTTTGCGTTATACCGCCACGCCGTTTCTTTGCCGCCGGGGGCGGGCCAGCGCAAACCGCGGTTGCGGTGGTAGGTTTCAAAATCGGCGAGGTCGTGGCCTTTGCCCCGCCCAAACGCCGCGTATTCTTCAAACAATCCTTTTTGCAGGTAAAACCCGAACGATTCCGATTCGTGGTTGGCGTAATCTTCGGGGATGTCCGCCAGCGGATAGCGGTCCGCCACGCCGTTGGCGAACAAAATCTCAAACGCCGTTTTGCCTTTGTAAGACGGATGGGCGTCCAAAATGTCCGCGCTCCAAATGTCTTCGGCGGCGAAGTATTTGGAAAATTCTACAATCTGCCACAAATCCGATTTTGCTTCGCCGGGGGGCGAAACCAGCTCCCGCCAAAATTGCGTCCGCCGCTCGGCGTTGCCGTAAGCGCCTTCTTTTTCCACCCACATCGCCGCGGGCAAAACCAAATCCGCGGCTTGCGCCGTCACCGTCGGATACGCGTCCGAGACGACGATAAAATTGTCCGGACGGCGGTAGCCGCGCCATCCTTCTTCCAGCAAATTCGCCGCCGCCTGCAAATTGTTGTTGACTTGAATCCAATACGCGTTTAATTTTCCGTCCGCCAGCATGCGGTTTTGCTGCACGGCGTGCCAGCCCGGTTTCGGGTTAATCACGCCCGGCGGAATCCGCCACTGCCGCTCGGCAAACGCGCGGTGTTCGGGGTTGGACACCACCATGTCGGCGGGCAGGCGGTGCGAAAAAGTGCCGACTTCGCGCGCCGTGCCGCAGGCGGACGGCTGCCCGGTTAACGAAAACGGCGAATTGCCCGGAGACGCGATTTTGCCGGTCAGCAAATGCAAATTGTATAAAGCGTGGTTGCACCAAACGCCGCGCACATTTTGGTTAAAACCCATCGTCCAAAACGACATGATTTTAACCTCCGGCGCGGCGTATAATTCCGCCAATTCGCGCAGCCGTTTTTCGGAAACGCCGCTGCCTTCCGCCGCCCGTTGCAATGTGTATTCGGAAACAAAACGGGCGTATTCTTCGTAACTCATCGGCGCGGAGCCGCCCGGGTCTTTCGCGTTTTTTGCCGCTTGCTCCAGCGGATGTTCGGGGCGCAACCCGTAGCCGATGTCGGCGTTGGCGCGGCGGAATCCGGCGTGCTTGCGGATAAAACTTTCGTCCGCTTTGCCGCTTTGGATAATGTGGTTGGCGATGTAATTTAAAATCAACATGTCGGCATGCGGCTTCATCACCATCGGCATGTCCGCCAAATCAAAACTGCGGTGTTCAAACACCGAAAGGACGGCGACCTTGACATGCGGATGCGACAGGCGGCGGTCGGCGACCCGCGTCCACAAAATCGGATGCATCTCCGCCATATTGGAACCCCACAGCACGAAAGCGTCCGCATGCTCTATGTCGTCGTAGCAGCCCATCGGCTCGTCAATGCCGAAGCTGCGGACAAACGCCGCCGCCGCGGACGCCATGCAGTGGCGCGCGTTGGGGTCAATGTTGTTGGAACGAAAGCCCGCCTTGAATAATTTTAACGCCGCGTATCCCTCCCAAATCGTCCATTGCCCGGAACCGAACATGCCCACTCCCGACGGGCCTTTGTCGCGCAATGCTTGTCTAAATTTTTCCGCCATAATCGTAAACGCCGCGTCCCACGACACCGGTTCAAATTCGCCGTTTTTGTCAAACCGCCCGTTTTTCATGCGCAGCAACGGAGTCGTCAGGCGGTCTTCGCCGCTCATGATTTTGGAAAGAAAATATCCTTTGACGCAGTTTAATCCGCGGTTGACCGGCGAGTGCGGGTCGCCGTGCGTGGCGGCGATGCGCCCGTTTTTGACGCCGACCATCACCGAACAGCCGGTGCCGCAAAAACGGCACGGCGCTTTGGACCATTTAATTTTCGTGTCGCTGCCGGCGGTCGCGATGTTTGCGGCTTGCGCACCCGGCGCGCCGGCGGCGGCTAATGCCGCGCCCGTCGCCTGCATTTTTAAGAACGCGCGGCGGTCCATCAGAGAAAATCCCCGTTTCCGGCGTAAGACAAATCCGCCGCGACAACGCCGCGCAACGCGCTTATGCTTTCAATTTGGCGCAACACCGCTTCGTCCCCGTCCGCTTCCAGCACAACGGCGATTTTTCCCGCGTCCGCCGATTGCCAGGGAATTTCAACATTCGGCATGGCGGAAATAGCGGCGGAAACTTCCGCAAAATGCCGCGGCAAAGCGCGCACGACGACTCCGGCAACGGCGGCGGACGGCGCGTCCAAACCGGCGGCGCGGCGCAAAAACCCGCGGCGCGCGTTAGCCACGGGACAAACCGCGCGGCGCGGCGGGCAAACGGGATGATGCCGGAGAATTCAACATTCCCGTATTTTCGCACATTTCCGAAATTTCAGACATTTTCGGCAAAAAAAAATCCGGCGGCCGCATCGTCATTCCAAAATCCAAACCAGCAACCCGTAACTGCCGACCAGCGCCACGCTCAGCCCCGGCGCCAAAAAAACCGCGACAAAAAGAAACGCCGAAATCTCCTCCGCGCGCGAATTGCCGCCCCCGCCCGCTTGCGGCGGATTTTCGTTATGATTGCGCGTCTCGGAGTCCATGCGTTAATAATCGCACAAAACGGCAAAAAAGTCAAGGAGTTTTTTTAACCCGCCCAATTCCGGAATCGGAAAAAATTTTAACCGCTTAACCGGCCCGCGTTGGCGAATGCGAGTTTGCGAATATTAAAACGGCGCGGATATTAACGCGCAACGGCGCAATGTTTGCCGCAATCATCGCGGGATTTGCCGCGGGCATTAAACGGCGGGGCGGGCGGGGCGCGAAACTTGCGGGAAAGCGCGCCGTTTTTCCGTCCGCGGTTTTTGCGTTTTGCGCCGCGCGTTTGCCGTCCGCCGCAACAAATCCGCCGCGAAAATTTAATGCGACAAAATTTGGCTTAAGAATAGTTTGGTGCGCTCGTTTTGCGGGTTGTTGAAGAATTCTTCCGGCTCGTTTTCTTCTACAATCTGCCCGGCGTCCATGAAAATGACGCGGTTGGCGACGGTGCGCGCAAAACCCATTTCGTGCGTTACGCACAGCATCGTCATGCCTTCGCGCGCAAGCTCAATCATCACATCCAAAACTTCCTTAATCATTTCCGGGTCCAGCGCCGATGTCGGCTCGTCAAAGAGCATGATTTTCGGTTTCATGCACAGCGACCGCGCGATGGCGACCCGCTGCTGCTGTCCGCCCGAAAGCTGCCCGGGATATTTGTCCGCCTGCTCCGGTATTTTCACCCGATGCAGGTAATGCATCGCCGTTTCTTCGGCTTCTTTTTTGGGAATCTTGCGCACCCAAATCGGCGCCAGCGTCAGGTTTTGCAAAATCGTCAAATGCGGAAACAGGTTAAAATGCTGGAACACCATTCCGACTTCGCGGCGAATTTCGTCAATGTGCTTAATATCGTCGTCCAGCTCCGTGCCGTTGACGACGATGCTGCCTTCCTGGTGTTCTTCCAGCCGGTTTAAGCAGCGGATGAGCGTGCTTTTGCCGCTACCGGACGGGCCGCAGATGACGATGCGCTCGCCAGTGCAAACGGAAAAGTTAATGTCGCGCAGGACATGAAACTCCCCGTACCATTTGTTGACGCCTTTCATCGTCACGCATGTTTCGGGCGCGTCCGAGGGGGGGGCAATCTCCTGCACCGCTTTCGGCAGGGTCCCTTTTTCGTA
>JBPCWY010000025.1:0-14312 GCA_051009035.1 Gammaproteobacteria bacterium | reverse complement strand
GGCTGCAAATACTGCCCCACCGTTAACATGTCCGCGTTGTGGCGGCGCAAATCGGCGATGACTTCGTAAATCTCTTCGTCCGTTTCGCCCAGCCCCGCCATCAAGCCGGATTTTGCCGGGACTTTCGGGTGCGCTTTTTTGAACTCCGCAATTAACGCCAGCGAATGCGCGTAGTCCGCGCCCGGGCGCGCATGTTTGTATAAACGCGGGACGGTTTCCAAATTGTGATTAAACACATCGGGCGGCGCGGCGGCAAGCGCGTCCAAAGCGCGCGCCATCCGTCCGCGAAAATCGGGCGTTAAGATTTCTATTTTGAGCCCGGGCGAAGCGGCGCGCGCGGCGGCGATGCAATCCGCAAAATGCGCCGCGCCCCCGTCCCGCAAATCGTCCCGGTCTACGCTGGTGATGACGACATAACTTAAGCGCAATTCGGCAATCACCCGCGCCAAGTTTTCCGGCTCGGCGGCGTCCGGCGGCTCCGGGCGTCCGTGCGCGACATCGCAAAACGGGCAGCGGCGCGTGCATAAATCGCCCAAAATCATAAAAGTCGCCGTCCCCTTGCCGAAACATTCGCCGATATTCGGGCAGGACGCTTCTTCGCAAACCGAGTGCAAATTGTTTTTGCGCAGGATGCTTTTGATTTCCGAAAAACGTTTGTTGTGCGGCGCTTTTGCGCGAATCCACGGCGGTTTTTTAAGGCGCGGCTCTTCCGCAAAAATGGGAATGCGCCGCGTTTTGTTTTCGCCCCGTTGTTTGCCGATATTTTGCATGCCGCTATTGTAGCACGCCCAGCGCAAGCCGCAAATGCCGCGCCAAATCTTCTTGCACGGCGGAAAGCGGCGGGGCGGCGGCGTGGTCGGCAAGCTGGGTCGCGCGCAAACCGGCGAAACCGCAAGGCGCGATGTCGTCAAACGGCGACAAATCCATATCCACATTAAAACTCATGCCGTGATAGGTGCAGCCGCGCCGGATGCGCAAGCCGAGCGCGGCGATTTTTGCGCCGCGGATATACACCCCCGGCGCGTCCGGTTTGCCTTCCGCGGCGATTCCATATTCCGCAAGAAGCGCGATTACGGCGTTTTCTATTGCGCGCGCGAGGCGGCGCGCCCCCCAGCCGCGCCGCCGCAAATCCAGCATCAGATACGCGACAAGTTGCCCGGGTCCGTGATAGGTAATTTGCCCGCCGCGGTCGCTGCGCACCAGCGGGATGCCGTTTTCGCGCAATAAATATTCGGCGCGTCCGGCTTGTCCGAGCGTATAAACCGGCGCGTGCTGCAACAGCCACATTTCGTCCGCCGCGTCCGCCCCGCGTGAATCGCAAAACGCGCGCATCTCCTTCCACACCGTTTCATAATCGGAAAGCGGCATGCGGCGGACGGCAAGCGGCGGCACGGATTATTCCGCCGCCGCCCGCGCTTGTGCTTGCGCCAAATCTTCGGGCGTGTCGACTCCGCCGCTTTGCGAATCGCATTCCAGCATCGCGATGGATTTGCCGTGCCAGAGTATGCGGAGTTGTTCCAAGTTTTCCGCCGCTTCGGCGGGCGCGGGCGGCAAAGCGGACAACGCGCGCAAAAAACGCATCGTATACGCGTAGATGCCGAGATGAATGCGGGCGGCGGACGGCGCGTTTTTGCGCGGCGGACTTTCGTTTTGCGGATGCGGAATTGGGGCGCGGCTGAAATATTGCGCCGTCCCGTCCGCCGCCGTAATAACTTTTACCGCCGCCGGGTCGTAAAATTCTTCCGCGCATCGCAGCGGGCGCATCGCGCTTGCACAGACGCAGCCGGGGCGGGCGGCGAGCAATTCCGCCGTCTTGCGCACAATATCGGGTTCAATAAACGGTTCGTCTCCCTGCACATTAACGACAATATCTTCTTCCGGGATTTTACAAATCCGCGCGGCGGCGGCAACGCGCGCCGAGCCGGATTCGCAAACGCCGGTCATGCAGGCGTCAAATCCGGCTTTTTCCGCAACGGCGGCGACTTCCGCATCGTCCACGGCGGCAATCACGCGGGATGCGCCGGAAGCGGCGGCGCGGCGCAAAGTGCGCACAAGCATCGGCGCGCCGCCAATATCGGCGAGCGGTTTGTCGGGCAAGCGGACGGATTTGCGCCGCGCCGGCACCACCGCCGCAAACGAAACGCTCATTCGTCTTCGGCAAGCGGCGCGGCTTCTTCGGCGAGAAGCATCGGAATGCCGTCCGCGGAAATGGAAAAAACAAGGCGCTCGGCGCGGCAAATCAACACCCGCTTTTCCGCCCGATATTCCAATTTTCCCTTGCACGCCGGACAAACCAATATCTGCAAAAATTCGTCATCCATAACGCGCCTATTTTACGCCAATTTTTCCCTATTTCGCAAACGCGGATTAGGAAAAAAATATTCCGCAAAAAAAACATGCGCCGCGCCCCGCATTTGCGCCGTTTTTTGCAAAAAATTAATACCCCGTTTGGTTTCGCCTCAAAAGTTTCGCCCCGCAAAAAAGTTAAAACAAAAAATTGCGCCGCGCCTTAAACGGCAAACTTGTATTTAAAGAATTGCAAAACATGCATAAAACCGCGCAATTATAAATGATTTTATGCGGACGCAAACGCCGCGCTGTTTGGCTTATTAAATTACCGGCTTTATTCTGAAAAAATTAATACCCCGTTTGGTTTCGCCTCAAAAGTTTCGCGGCGCAGAAAAATTAAAACAAAAATTGCGCCGCGCCTTAAACGGCAAACTTGTATTTAGAGAATTGCGAAACATGCATAAAGCCGCGCAACTATAAATCATTTTATGCGCGGCGCAAACGCCGCGCCGTTTGGTTTATTAAATTACCGGCATTAACCGGACGGCGGCGCGCCGGCTAAACGGCAAACCGCGTCCGCCAATACCGCGGGCAAACGCGCTTCCACGCGCATATAATGCAGGCGCGAATCGGCGGCGGAATATTTGACCGCGTCTTTTTCCGTCAGCAAAATAATATCGGCGGCAATTTCGCCCAGCCGCTTGTCATCCATTTTTTCGTGGTCGCGCAACGCGTATTCTTCCAGCGGGACAATTCCTGCGGCGCGTAAAGAATCAAAAAATCTTTGCGGCGCGGCGATTCCGGCGATGGCGGCGATTTTTTTTCCGGCAAAATCTTCCGCCGCCATGCGCGCCGCCCCGTCCAGCGAATAAAACCCTTCCGTGATAATCGCAACCGGCTGCGCCCCCGGATAAACAAAATCCCCCGCGCCGCAAACCGCGACATAAGCGCATTGCGCCAACCGCCCGCCGCCCTCGCGCAACGGACCGGCGGGCAAAAGCCAGCCGTTGCCGAGTCCGAATTGCGCGTTGACCGCGCAAATTTCCATGTCGCGAGACAGGGCGTAATGTTGCATGCCGTCGTCGCAAATAATAATATCGCATCCGGCGGCGGTTAATTGTTGCGCCGCGGCGGCGCGGTTTTTGCAAACGCAAACCGGCGCGCCGGTGCGGCGGCGAATCAACAGCGGCTCGTCCCCGCATTGCGTCCACGGCGTATCATGCAGCGCCATTAATGCGCCGGAAAATTTTCCGCCAAACCCGCGCGCCGCAACCCCGGGAGAAAACCCGCGCCGTTGCAATTCCAAAACAAGCGCAATCACCAGCGGCGTTTTGCCGCCGCCCCCGGCGGTTAAGTTGCCGACAACGGCGACCGGCGCACCGGCGCGAAAAGACGGCAAAACGCCGCGCGCATACAACGCCCGCCGCGCCGCCGCCGCCGCGCCGAACAAAACCGAAAGCGGTAAAAGCGCAATATTCAAAACCCCGCGCCGCCGCCAAAATTCGCGCCAAAATCCCATAAAACAAAGTATAGTAAAAATTCCCCCAAATTACCGTTCCCGCAAAAACGGGAACGGCTTTTATTTCTCAATCAAGAAATATCATTAACATCAATGCGGTTTTTCTTTTCAATCGCTTCGCATATTTTTCCGAACATTTTAACGGAAACCGCATCGTCCCGTTTAGGAAAAATAGTGCCGATTTGTTTCGGATTGCACGGAATAATCCCTTTGTCGTGATGTCCGTGCATAATCTCCACGCGCCAGCCCGGAAACGCAATAATGGACGGAATAAACGGTATCGCTTCTCCGCTTGCCGATTTAACGCACTCCTCGGAAAGATATTTATGCAAACGCGCGGCGTTTCTCCTGCTTTGTTTAATCGGGTCCGATTTAGCGAATTTTCTTTCGCCGCGCCATAATGCGCCGTCCTTAAAAGTTAAAGTTTCGGATTCGTCCCTTTCTTTTCGCAGCGTTTTTGTTTCCACGCAAAATACGCCTTTGAGGCAAACAATAATATGGTCTATGTTGCCGTATCCGGAATCAAAATCGTGGTATACGCGCCACTGCGGACGCCCCAATTTATCCAATTCGTTGGCAACGGCGCGCTCGCCTAAATAACCGAGAAAATGATTATCGGTTTGGTATGCCAAAACAGGCGCGGCAACGATAATACAAACAATACAAAACCCCGCCGCATATGCAAGAAAAGTATTAAGTCCGCCCGCCGAATTTGCGGACAAAATTAATATAACAATTAAAAACAAAGCAAATATCGCCAAATTAAAGAGCGTCAACGCCAATCCTATAGATTTGGAATGCGTGCGCGCGCCGGGGCGGTTCAACGCTCCCTGTTTCAGCGGGTGAACCTTGCTCTTATGCTTGCCAAACTTCACCCGATAGGCGGGCTTGAAATCTTTTCGCGATTCCCAAAACCAGCATAAAATATTGCGGAATAATCCGCATACTTCTTTAATCAAATCTATCATGCCGCTCCTTAAATTTTCCAAAAATAACAAACGAAAGTATACCAAAAACGCCGGAATAACCTGTTATACTTTTGTTATGGGCGAAAATATCCGAGCCGCCGTGTGCCGCGAATTTGGCGCGCCGCTTTCCGTGGAAACGCTGGCGCTGGCGCCGCCCGCCGCGCGCGAAGTGCGCGTTAAACTCGCCGCTTGCGCCGTTTGCCATTCCGATATTATCCAAATGGACGGCGGCTGGGGCGGCGCATTGCCCGCCGTTTTCGGACACGAAGCCGCCGGCACCGTCGTGGAAACCGGCAGCGGCGCGGACGAATTTAAACCCGGCGACCGCGTATTGGCGACTTTGATGCGCTCTTGCGGGCGTTGCGCTTTTTGCGAAAGCGGCGCGCCTTCGCAGTGTTCCGCCGAATTTTCCGCCGACAAAAAAACCCGCCTCGCGGACGTGCAAGGACGCACCATCGCCGCCGGATTCAAAATCGGCGCGTTTGCCGAACAAGTGGTGGCGGATTGTTCGCAAATCGCCGCGATTCCGGACGACCTTTCTTTTGACTGCGCGAGTTTATTATCCTGCGGCGTGCTGACCGGCTGGGGCGCGGTCGCCAACACCGCGCGCATGCCGCCCGGCGCATCGGCGGCGGTTGTCGGTTGCGGCGGCGTGGGAATTAATTGCCTGCAAGCCGCGGCGCAAACGGGCGCTATGCCGCTTGTCGCGGTGGATTTGTCCGCGCAAAAGCTCGCGCTGGCGCGGCAGTTTGGCGCAACGGATACCGTATTAGCGGGAACAAAAACCGCCGAAGAAGAATTGCGCGCCATCGCGCCGGACGGTTTTGAGTTTGTATTTATGGCGGCGGCAAGCGGGCGGGCGGTGGAACAATCCGCCGCGCTCCTCGCCAAAACCGGGACTTTGGTATTGGCGGGAATGCCCGCCAACGGCGATTTGGCGCGCATTGACGCGACCGCTTTGGCGCACGGACAACGGCGCGTTTTGGGAAGCAAAATGGGTTCGTCCCGCCTGCGCGCCGATATTCCGAAATTAATTAAAATGCATTTGCGCGGAAAATTAAAACTCCGCGAACTGATTGCCGGACGCCATGCTTTGGACAATATTAACGACGCCGTCGCCGCCGCCAAACAAGGAGACGCGCTGCGGCAGGTTATTATTTTTTAACGCGCGTTTGCGCCATGAAACTTGTCCGCTTGGAAACTTTTTGCACGCAATATGCCGGGCTGGCGCGCGCAACCGCCGATAACGGCGCGCAGGGTTGGGGGCAGGTTTCCACATACCACGCCGATATTTCCGCGCAAATATTGCACCGGCAAATCGCGCCGCACGCATTGGGGCGCGACATTGCGCCGCCGCCGTTTGACGATTTATGCGATTTTATTTTTGAGCGCGAACATAAATTTCCCGGGTCGTATTTATGCCGCGCCGTTTGCGGATTGGACACCGCATTATGGGATTTATGGGGAAAGCAAGAGGGAAAATCCGTTTGCGAATTGTTGGGCGGAAAACCGCGCCCGCTGCGGGCTTACGCGTCCAGCATGCGCCGCGATATTTCCCCCAAAAATGAAGCGGAAAGATTTTTGCGCCTGCGCGATGAATGCGGTTTTGACGCGTTTAAGTTTCGCGTAGGAAAAGAATGCGGGCGCAACGAAGACGAAACGCCCGGGCGCACCGAAGAAATTATTCCCGCCATGCGCCGCGCGCTCGGCGGCGATGTTGCGCTGCTCGCCGATGCAAACAGCTGCTACCGCCCGCAAAAAGCAATTGAAGTCGGGCGCATGTTGCAGGACAATGGCGCATGCCATTTTGAAGAACCCTGCCCGTATTGGATGCCGGAATGGACGAAAGAAACGGCGGACGCTTTGGATTTGGATGTGGCGGGCGGCGAACAGGATTGCAATTTAACTTTGTGGCAATACTTAACCGCCGGGCGCGTGATGGATATTGCGCAGCCGGATATTTGTTATATCGGCGGATTATCGCGCGCGTTGCGCGTTGCAAAAATGGCGCAAGCGGCGGGAATGCCGCTAACCCCGCACGCGGCAAATTTGTCGCCGGTTACAATTTTTACGATGCATTTTTTGGGCGCGATTGAAAACGCCGGGCCTTATTTGGAATTTTCCATAGAAGGCGCGGATTATTACCCATGGCAATACGGCATCTACGAAAACATGCCCGAAGTCAAAGACGGCAAAACGCAAATTCCCGCCGACCCGGGCTGGGGGATTGCAATTAAAGAAGAATGGTTAAACCAAGCGAAGTATCAAAAAAGCGAGTTGGTTTAATTTTAATTCCCCGCTCTTGTTCATTTATGATTCTATTGCTTTGTTGATTCAAAGAACAGTCCGTGCGCTTTCATAATGTTTCTACTGCTCTCGTCCGCCGGTGTAAACCCTTTTTCAGACAATAACCGAATACATTTTTTGTTATAAGTAATTGCTTGATAAAGAGCGGGCACAATAATGCCAATTCCTGCGGTAAACGCTCCAAATATTACCGCCCAGAGAAACATACCTAAAGCATACAGCCAATGTCCGCGGAACATAGGAACAAAGAAAGTAAAAGCCAACGATGTCCACGAAAAACCAACTGTGGCAGGACGTATTTCCCCCGTAGAAACATGCTTAAGTGAAACGGTAGCCATATAATTATTGCGCTCCTGTTTGTGAATCGGCGGCGGCGACAATCGGCGCATGGCCATGCCCGCTAATATGCACCATAAGCGCACCGCGCAATTCTGCTATTTCGGATTTGAGTTCACCACGCAAGTCGGCTATGTCGGATTTAACCTCGCCTCGCAACTCCGCTATTGCGGCGGTATTCGCCGCAATATCGCCGCGCACCGCCCACGCCGCCATAAAAATAGCGGCAATAATGGCGAGAGTTTGCATCATGTCTTTTGTCATAAAATTATTCCTTTGGAAGCATTATACCATATTTTCCAGAAACCAACCCCGCAAAACCGGAATTTTCGGCGCAATCTCCCCGCCGTCTTTCCGGCGAAAATCGGAAAGACGGCGGGGAGTTAACCGCCGATATTAATAACTACATTTTTAATGCGCGTATAATTCGCCATTGTTTCCAAACCGCGCTCCCGTCCTATGCCGCTTTTTTTGACGCCGCCGAAGGGGGACGCCATTTCGCCCGCAAAGTATTCGTTAATATACACCGTCCCCGCGTCCAATGATTTCGCCAAACGCAGGGCGCGGCTGATGTCTTTGGTAAAAACGCCCGCCGCCAAACCGAAATCCGTGCCGTTGGCGACAGCCAATGCTTCTTCTTCGTCCGCAAAACCGCCGACCGAAAGCACGGGACCGAAAATTTCGTGCTGCGCGATGTCTTCGCCCGGTTTGACTTTGTCAAACACGGTCGGCTGCACGAAATATCCTTTGGAAAATTCCGCGGGACGCGCGCCGCCCAACGCCAAAACCGCGCCGCTTTTTTTGCCCCGTTCAATATAATCCATCACCCGCGCATGTTGTTCGGCGGAAATTAACGGGCCCATATTCGGATTGTCTTCCGGCATGCCGACCGTCATGGCGCGGCTTTTTTCCAGCAATTTTTCCATTACCGCATCGTGAATGCGCGCGCCGAGAAGCAGGCGCGAACCGGCGTCGCAATATTGTCCGGTGTTGGAATAAATTCCTTTGCACGCTTCCGCCGCCGCAACTTCCGGCGAAGCGTCGTCAAAAACCAAAATCGGCGATTTGCCGCCAAGCTCCAGCACGACGGGTTTAATATGCTCCGCGCAAGCGCGCATTACCGCAGCGCCGGTCGCCACGGAGCCGGTAAATGTCAGCCCGTCTATGTCCGGATGCGAAGACAACGCCGCGCCCGCCGTTTCGCCTTCGCCGTTGACGACATTGACAACGCCGGGCGGCAAACCCGCCGCCAAAAATATTTCCGCAAGTTGCAGCGCGCCGTGCGGCGTTTGTTCGGCGGGTTTGACGACCGCCGTGCAACCCGCCGCCAGCGCCGGGGCGACTCCGCGCGCCAGCATGTTTAGCGGCACATTCCACGGCAAAATGTGCGCGGTAACGCCGAGCGGTTCGCGCAAAGTAAAATCCAAATATTTTTCGCCGAGCGGAATTGTCGCGCCCTGCAATTTGTCGGCGACTCCGGCGTAAAACTCAAAATAGCGCGCCGCCGAATTGACCGCGCCGCGCGCCGCCGCCGCGGGTTTGCCGGTTTCGCGCATTTCCATATCGGCGAGCGCGTCCGCGCGTTCTATAATTAACGCGGAGATTTTCATCAGCGCGCGCCCGCGTTCCCACGGCGCGGTGTTTTTCCATTCCCCGCACAGGGCGCGGCGCGCGGCGCGGACGGCGGCATCCACTTCGGCGCGCCCGGCGCAATATACTTCGCCGATGAGCAATTCATTGGCGGGATTAATGCTCGCCATTTTTTCTTCGGCGGCAATCCATTCGTTGTTAATAAAAAGGCGGTTTTCGGTCATGGTTTTTCTCCTGTTGTAAAATTTGTTTGCAGCAGCTTGCGGCAAAACGCGCCGCGCCGTTAATTACGCCGCGATGTCCGGCGCGCTTTTGTCGCCGGGCGGGACGCGCCGTTTGCCGACCATTGCGTCAATGACCATGTTTTGGAAACGATGCACCGGCTCTTCAAAATGATAACACATGCGCCCGCCCGGATAACCGCTTTGCGACAATCCCTGCTGCACCCGTTCGCAAATTCCGACATCTTCCAAATTAACTTCGTGCCAAAAATCCAAAACTTCGCGGCGGGCGGCGGCGGGCATGCCGTCCGTGCATTCGGGATGGGCGACAAGCCACGCTTTTTCCACGGTGCGCGAGGGGCCGCGCGGGCGCGCGTGAATAATAAACGCATGGCTCGGCATGATAAAAATAACCAAGTTTGGAAATAATCCGAAAAAATACCCGCTAATTTTTTCCTCCGCCGAAAGCCCGGAAATGTTTTTCATGGAAAGCCAACCCGAGTCGTCCGTGGCGGTCACCGGCGAAGTGGAAATGCCGCAATACATTCCCGCGCCCTGCCAGCGGTGGTGGTCGGCGATGCGCGAAGTTTTGGCGAGGCGCGGATGCACCCACGGCAGGTGGTAGTATTCCACCGCGTTTTCTACCAGCAATTTCCAATTGCATTGAATGTCGTATTCGCGTTCGCCGATTTCCCGCCATTCTTCCAGCCGGTAATTTTGGAGGCGGCGCGGCAAATCGCCGATAACTTCGGAAAGCGGGGGCGCGGTTTCGTCCAAGCAGGCAAAAATCATCATCCCCCATTGCGCGGCGCGCGCCGGAATCAGTCCGAAATCTTTCCGGTCAAATGATTTGAGATGCGACATGTCGTGCATTTGCACGGCGCGGCGGTTTGCGCCTTTGTCAAACAGCGGCGTCCCGATGCATTCGCCCCGCAAGTTATAACCCCAGCCGTGGTAGGGGCAGACAATTCGTTTATGCCCCGCGCCGTCCGCCGCGCACAAACGCGCGCCGCGGTGGCGGCAAACATTGTGAAATGCGCGCAATTCGCCCGCATCGTCGCGGGTGATAATCAGCGATACGCCGGCGATGTCGGCGAGCATGATGTCGCCCGGATTTTGCACGCGGGACGCCGGACCGGCGGCGACCCAGTTGCGGGCGAATACTTGTTGTTGTTCAAGCGCGTAAAATTCTTCGTCATAATATGCGGCGGGCGCGAGAGTCGACGCCGCTTCCACGCTTTTGCGCGTGCGGGCGTAGGTTTCTTCCCGTAAAAAAGGGTTTTTGCGTTCGGGCATTTTTCTCTCCTTCGGTCAAGGCGCTCGCCCGTATTTTACGCTTTTGCATGCGCGCTTTGCCGCCCCGCGCAAAAAAAATTTTCGCCCCTTTTTCGCCCTTCAAACGCCGTCCGAAAAAAGCGCCCCCGCCGCGTCCATCCGCAAAAACGCGCCGGGCGCGCTTTCCCAATCGGGCAAACAATGGCGGACAAACCGCGCCCCGCCGTCTTCCCATTCCGCTTCGCCGGGCGCGTGCAGGTGTCCGTGAATCAGCGCGGCGCAATGATGCCGCCGCAACGCCGCCGCCGCGCAGTGCGGGGAAATTTCCGCCGCCCGCCGCCGGTTTGCGCTTTGCCGCCGCAACGCCGCCGCCGCCCGCCGCCGCGCGCTTAATGGCAAAATCCGCGCCAGCAACGAAATTGCGCCGCCGCGCGCGATTTTGCGCCAGCGCAAATATTTTTCGTCATCGGAAAACGAATCGCCGTGCGCGAGCAAAAACCGCCGCCCGCCGCATTCCAAAACATGCAAATCGGAAAGCAGCGCGCAACCCGCGCGGCGGCAAAAACGCCCGCCCAGCAAAAAATCGCGGTTGCCCCGCTGTATAAACGCCGTCCCGCCCCCGGCGGAAAATTCGGACAACGCCGCCGCCGCCCCGCGCGCCGTTTCGTCGTCGTTGTCGTCTCCGGGCCAGGCGTCAAAAATATCGCCCAGCAAATAAACTTCCGCCGTATCCCGCGCGGCGCGGTGCAACAGCGCAACAAACGCGCGCAAACGGACGGGATATTCGCCGCATAAATGCAAATCGGCGGCAAACAGGCGCACGGATTACGCGCCGTCTTCCGCGCACTCCGCCGATTCAATCACCACATCCTGCTCCGGCACATCGCTGTGCCCGGCGCGCTCGCCGGTTTTGGCTTGGCTAATCGCCGTAGCAATATCTTCCCCCTCCGTCAGCCGCCCAAAAACGCAGTAGCCGAAACCTTCGTCCGTCGGCGCGGTGTAATCCAAAAAATCGTTGTCGGCGACATTGATAAAAAACTGGCTGGACGCGGAATGCGGAGTCGGCAAACGCGCCATGGCGACGGTGAATTTTTTGTTTTTCAGCCCGTTCGCCGCTTCGTTTTGCACCGGCTCGTCCGTTGGTTTGAGATACATCCCCCGCTCCATCCCGCCGCCTTGAATCATAAAATTGGGAATCGCGCGGTGAAACAAAGTGCCGTTGTAAAAACCGGAACGGACATACTGCAAAAAATTCGCCGTCGTCAGCGGCGCTTTTTCGGCGTCCAATTCCAGCGTCATCGCGCCGTAGTTTGTCAGCAATGCAACTTTCATTTGACCGACGCCTTTTCAATAATCACCGGCGTAACCGGCACATCGGGACGCCCCCGGACGACTCCGGTTTCCACGCCGCCAATCGCGTCCACCACATCTTGTCCGGAAACAACTTCGCCAAAAACCGCGTAACCCGGATTGCCCGCCGCATAATCCAAACTTGCATTGTCCGCGAGGTTGATAAAAAACTGGCTCGTCGCCGAGTTTGGATTTTGCGTGCGCGCCATGGAAAGCGTGTATTTTGTATTTTTCCATCCGTTATTCGCTTCGTTGGAAATCGGGTCGCGCGTCGGGCGTTTGCGCATGTCGGGGGACAAGCCGCCGCCTTGGACGACGAAACCCGGAATAACGCGGTGAAAAATCAGCCCGTCAAAAAAACCGTCGCGCACATATTGCAAAAAATTGGCGGCGGTTTCGGGCGCGCGTTCTTCGTCCACGGCGATAACCAGCACGCCTTTGCTCGTTTGCATTTCCACTTCGGCGGCAAACGCCGGGAGGGCAAACGCCAAAACGGCGCAAATAAGGGTTTTAATAATGTTTTGCATGGCAAAATTCCTTTTTATAATACAATATTCTTATTGTATACATTTTTTCCCCCAATGCCAAAAACCCGCCCCCTCCGCACCCGTTTCGCCCCCAGCCCGTCCGGCGATTTGCACCTCGGCAACGCCCGCGCCGCCTTGTTTAACTGGCTTGCGGCGCGGCGCGGCGGCGGCGAAATGATTCTCCGCATAGAAGACACGGACGCCGCCCGCGCCAGCTCCCGCCGCGCCGCCGCGATTGCGGACGATTTGCGCTGGCTGCAATTGGACTGGGCGGGCGCGCCGCGGCGGCAATCGGAAAACGCCCCCCGCCACGCGCGGGCGTTGCAGGCGCTAGCGCGGGACGGATTCGCCTATCCGTGTTTTTGCGCGCCCGAAATGCTGCGCGCCGAGCGCGAAGAAATGCTGCGCCAAGGCCGCCCGCCGCGCTATTCCGGGCGTTGCGCCGGTTTGCCCGCCGCGCAAACGGCGGCGCGAATCCAAAACGGCGAAGCGGCGGCGGTCCGTTTTCGCATGCCGCGGCGCGAAATTGCGTTTGAAGACGCGGCGCGCGGCGCGATGCATTTTTGCGGCGCGGACATCGGCGATTTTATTTTGCAACGCGCGGACGGCGGATTTTCATTTTTCTTCGCCAACGCGGTAGACGATGCGGCGGACGAAATCACCCTCGTCCTGCGCGGCGAAGACCATCTCTCCAACACGCCGCGCCAGCTGGCAATTTTGGCGGCGCTCAACATGCCCGCGCCGGTATACGGACATTTGCCGCTCATGCTCGCGCCCGGCGGCGGTCCGCTGTCCAAACGCGCCGGTTCGCTTTCGTTGCGGGATTTGCGCGCGCAGGGTTTTTTACCCGCCGCGTTGCAAAATTATTTAGCGCGCGCCGGATGCGCAATCGGCGCGGACGAATTATTATCCGCCGCGGAATTAGCGGCGGCGTTTTCGCTTTCCGCCGTCTCCAAATCGTCGTCCGCATTTGACGAAGCGCAATTGCTGCACTGGCAAAAACGCGCCGCACAAAACCTAACCGCAGCACTGCGCGAAACATGGCTGGCGCGCGCCTTCGCCTCTCCGGAAAACTCGGCGGATTTAGATTCGGCGAAATTGGAATCAAAAACAGATTCAAATGCGGCGGCAACACCGGCAAAACTGGAATCCGTTTTAGAATCAATTCCGGAATCAAAATCGGAATTGGCATCGGAGTCGGAATCAGAAACGGAATCGGAAAACATAAAACCGGAAAACGAAAAAAGCGCGGCGGCTTTGCCGCCCAAACCGCGGCAGTGGGCGGCGTTTTGCGAAGCCGTCCGCGGCAATACCGCGCTTTTCGCCGATGCCCGCCAATGGGCGGAAATCATTGAAAACGCCCCGCCCGCCGCGGAAAAAGCGCAAAACGCAATTGCGGAAGCGGGCGCGGATTTTTACCGCGCGGCGGCGGCGGCGGTGCGCGAAGACATGGAATGGGCGGCGTTTTGCAAAAGAGTATCCGCCGCAACAAACCGCAAAGGACGCGCGCTGTTTCTCCCCCTGCGCGCCGCTTTAACCGGACGCGCCGACGGTCCCGAAATGCCCCCGCTGTTTAAATTAATCGGCGCGAAAAAAGCGAAACTGCGTTTGCAAAACGCGCAAATTTTATAAAATCGGTTATAATGCCGGTTGTTTTGCCGGAGAAGAAAACCATGCACAAAGAAAACAAAACGCCGTTAAAAACGCGCATAGAATTGTTGATTAAAAAATTATCCGAAGGGTTGCATGAGCGAAAAGAGCATGCGGCGGTGGCGTTGCTCGCCGTTTTGGCGGGGCAAAATATTTTCCTGCTCGGACCGCCCGGCACGGCAAAAAGCATGCTCGCGCGGCGGTTAAAATCCGCGTTTGCCGATTCCAACTATTTTGAATATTTGATGCAGCGGTTCAGCACGCCGGACGAAATTTTCGG
>JBPCWY010000024.1:0-2784 GCA_051009035.1 Gammaproteobacteria bacterium | reverse complement strand
CCATTAAAGATATGGTTGGCGATTCGGTGTTCGTCCTTGAGGACGCAGCTCAAGGCTATGGCGGCATCCTCAAGCGACAGCGGGCCGGGGGCATGGGGCATGCATCTGTGGTCAGTTTTGGCGATGGTAAACTGCTAGATTGTGGTGGAGGGGGAGCATTACTGTGTGATGATACCGACTTCGCTGATCGTTGCCGGGAGATTGTGACGACACTTTCTGATGATGCAAGTGAGGCCGCTTTGAATCGCGAACAGGTCATGAAGCAGATGATGGCAACACGTAAAAAGTTCCGAAGTGATCGAGCGGAGTTGATCCGTAACCAAAGAGAAATCCTTCAGAAATACCGCAATGGCTATCTGACATCCTGTAGGCCGGCATGGGTTAACTCTATACAGCAGGCGCTCCTGCAGCTGGATGCGATAATACAAAGTCGGAAGAATTTGATGGAACAACTGGACGAGGTGCTGGGAAATCTCGAATCTGTCAGATTGCCCTCTCGTGAGGGTTCTCCCGCTTTATGGCGGTATTCCTTTCTACTAGACCAATTTTCCAGGAATGAAAAAATCAAGGAACTGAAGGAGGAGGGTTTGATGGTATCAAGGTTATTCTCACCTTGTGCTAAGAAGTTTTCCGAGAAGATCTACTCTCTTCCTGTATCAGAGGGTATTTCAGAGTCTATTGTAAATTTGCAAATACCTCGATCCCATTCTGAAAATGATGAGTTCGTGTCTATAGTTAAAAAAGTGTTTGTGTAGATGTCACAGGCTGCAAACAATATTGAGGAAAAGTTTTGGAGAATTTTTAAACGCGTTCTAAATATTGACGATAGCTCGGGAACTGTAACAAAGGATGGCACTGAGGAATGGGATTCCCTGAGGCATGTTGAGCTAATCTTCGAGTTAGAAACGTCATTCGACCTTGATGTATCTCCCGATGAGATTGTTGAGCTGTATTCTGATACAGATGTCATCCTTAATTTCCTGCATCAACGCACAGGTGAGCAGAATTGAAACGGCGGGATATATTAATCTTTGGTGGTGGCCACTTGGGTCGACAGATCGTTCACCATATTAGAAACTATTGCGAGGCCAACATCCATGGGTTTATTGACGACACAAAGAAGGTCGGTGAACCTATTCTTAATGAGTTATGCTGTGTTGGAGGCCTTGATGAAGTGCATACTCAGCCAGAATTCGCGCCGGATCGCGTGAGTATTGTATTTGCCATTGGCTATTCTGACATGCTCGCTCGAAAACATGCCCTGGAGAGAGTGACTAATGCCGGGTATTCATTGTTCCGAGTGATCCATCCACGATCAATAATAGAGCCGGGCGCTCAAGTGGGCGAAGGTGTGATCGTGCTTGGAGGAGCGATCCTTGACCAAAATGTCAGCATCGGAGACGCCTGCTTTGTGGACATCGGCGTACGCATTGGAGAGGATAGCATCGTTGGCAATAATAACTACTTCTCCTCCGGTGCGGCGATTGGTGGTGGAGTCACAATTGGTCACAGCAATTTCTTTGGTATGGACATCACCATCACAAATGGTATACGTGTAGGAAGCAACGTGTTTGTAAATGCAAAGACGTTAGTGCCGCGAGACATCAGGGACAATATAAAGATTGTCGAAATGCACAAAGTACGCGAGATCGCACAGCAAAATACATTGAGCCTGCAACACCAAAGCGAGGATGATGAAAATAAATAGGCTTGCGATTCGTCGTTCATTCGCTTGTGACATACTTCGATTGGTGGTCGCACCTATTATTTTGCCAGTAAACATATTGATGGATCCTCATATTTTTCGATGATCTCGAGATGATCCTGCTGAAAAATTTTAGAAATTCAAATTTGTGCCCAATTCATCAACAGTAAGTAGTGTAGTGAAGAAAAAAAGTCTACTGACGGATGAAAAACTGAATCTGTTCGTCGTATTCGGCATGCCTAGAACGGGTACGACCTATCTCTACCACAGCTTATCGAAGCACCCTTCGATTTTCATACCATATCGTAAGGAGAGCCTCTTCTTTACCGTCAATTATGAAAATGGGTTTGATTGGTTTCACTCCTTATATGAAGGTGCAACTGAACAGCAGCTGGCTGCAGATGTAAACCCAGTTTACTACCTTGATCCAAGATCAGAACAACGCATTCTTCAGTACGATTCGAAGATCAAACTTGTTCTGGGTGTGCGAGATCCTACAGACTTCGCAATTTCTTTATACGGCAATGCCTTGGCACATGGCGTGAAAGCGCCACCGATTGTTGAGTGGGTACAGCGCTTCGATTGGTCCCTTTCTACTCACGAGTCTCTTGAGTTTTCTCTTCTAGATCTTCCCATGCGTCGTCGGATCACAGAGCTTTGCAAAACGTTCACGAACAGAATCCTTCTCTATGATTATAGGCACTTTCAAAATGATCCCTTATCCGTACTGCAGACGCTAGAATGTTATTTAAGGGTACCGAATTTTTTCACCGATAAAAATGTAGACAAAACCAGGATCAATGCCTCTGGTCGCCACAATCCACTATTTATGAACATACTTCTTGCCAATCCTAAATTCCTTGAGACCGTGTATCGTGTGGTACCAAACAAAGGCATTCGATACTGCAAGATCATGTATGACCGAATGATTGCGCGAAAGAATAACGCTCGAGCACATGCCACGAGACACAAGACGAATATCCTATCTGAAAAAGAAAGAGATACCTTGAAGGATTTGTTCGCACAAGATACCGTTTTTTATAATAAGTTATTTGAAAGTTCTCCGTTCGTTCTTGGTG
>JBPCWY010000023.1:0-9658 GCA_051009035.1 Gammaproteobacteria bacterium | reverse complement strand
CAGCCAATGGATGCCCGCGTATAATTGGTGCATTATACTTTTTGCTTGGGCGTCAATCGTAAATCCTTGCAACGCAAACGACGCGCATGCAATCCATAAAATAATTACATAAATTATTTTCATTTTTTCCTTGTAGAATAATAAAAAAACGGGCAATTCTACCATGAAAACCGCCCGCAAAAACAACGGTGGAGCCGAGGGGAGTCGAACCCCTGACCTCAGCGATGCGAACGCTGCGCTCTACCAACTGAGCTACGGCCCCGGTGCAAACCGGTATTTTACCAGTATCGCCGCCGTTTGGTAAAATATCCGTTATGCCCGGCAAAACCGCGCCCGCCGAAAGCCGCGATTTTGCCGCCGCCGTTGTCCGCTGGCAAAAAAAACACGGGCGGCATAATCTGCCGTGGCAGGCGGACGCCGCGCCGTATCATGTTTGGCTTTCCGAAATTATGTTGCAACAAACGCAAGCCGCCGCCGTGATTCCGTATTACCAAAAATTTATCCGCCGCTGGCCGGACATCGGGGCGCTGGCGCGCGCCCGCACGGAAACCGTGATGGCGGCGTGGAGCGGGCTGGGATATTACGCGCGCGCGCGCAATTTGCACGCGGCGGCAAAAATTATCCGCCGCGAAGGCATTCCGCAAAGCGCCGAAGAATGGCGGCGGTTGCCCGGAGTCGGGCGCAGCACGGCGGCGGCGGTCGCGGTTTTTTCCCTGCAAGAGCGCGCCGCGATTTTGGACGGCAATGTCAAACGGGTTTTGGCGCGTTTTTTTGCCGTGCAAACGCCGCTAAACGCGCCGGGCGCGGAAGACATTTTGTGGGCGCGCGCCGAATCGCTTTTGCCGGAGCGCAAACATATCCGCGCCTATACGCAGGGCATGATGGATTTGGGCGCGATGGTATGCGTCCGCAAAAATCCGCGTTGCGGCGTTTGTCCGTTGTCCGAAAAATGCGCGGCAAAACGGCGCGGCATTGCGGATATTTTGCCGCATCGCATGCCGCCGAAACAAAAACCGCAAAAAACCGCGGTGTTGGCGCTTGTCGTTTACGGCGGTTTTGTCTTCGCCGAAAAACGCCCGCCGCGCGGCATTTGGGGCGGCTTGCGTTCTTTGCCGGAAGGGCGGACGGCGGCGGCATTAAAACGGCGGTGCGAAATGCGGTTGGGCGTTAAATTAATTTTGCGCGGCGCGGGAGAGTTTTCGCACGCCTTCACCCACTACCGATTGCATGCGCGGGTATTAACATGGGAATGCGCCGCCCCGTCCGCTCCCGCCCCCGGCGAAAACGGGATATGGCTTTCCCGCGCGGCGGCGGCAAACGCCGCATTACCAGCGCCGGTCAAGAAATATATTTTAGAATACGGCTTCGGCGGCAAATAAAAAATAAAAGATTTTCCATTCCCGCGAAGGCGGGAAATCTTTTTGTCGTTTGCGGATAATTCTTTCGTTTAATATATTAGAAAAAGCGAAAATCGGGCGAATACATATTTCGCGCACGGCAAAGAGATTCCTGCCTTCGCAGGAATGGCGAAAGGGGGCGGGGTTTGCGGTAAATAAAAATGTCCGCGTTTTTTATTTGCGCGAAAATAAAACATCTTTAATTTTTCGCGGCGCATAATAATTTTATATTCCGACGAAAGCGGAAATGAAAAGTCGGAAATAAAAGCGCGGTAAAAGTGCGAAACTTGCGCGGGATTTTTATGTTTTGTAATCGGGTTCTTCTTTGTCTAAAATTGCGCGCAATTCGGCGAAGTGGTTTTCGCGGTTTGGATAATCGTCCCATTGTTGCGCGGTTTTTTCGGCGATGCCGTCCGGAATAATAAACAGCGGCGCGCCGCTTGCCATTGCCAGCCACTGGTTGCGGCAGGCGCGTTCAAAATAATATAATAAATCAAACGCTTCGCCCGCGGTTTCCGCGCAGGTTAAAACGCCGTGTCCGCGCATGACCAAAACTTTGTTTTTGCCGAGCGCTTTTGTTTGGCGCGCCGCTTCTTCTTCCGCCAATAACATGCCGCCGAAATGTTCGTCGTAAGAAACGCGGTTGTAAAAACGGCAGGCGTTTTGGTCGGCGGGCTGCATCCGCCACGCCGCCAGCGAAGCAAGCGCGGTCGCGTATTTTGGATGCGCGTGTAAAATGCAGCGGGCGCGCGGCGCATGCCGGTGCAGGTGCGCGTGCAAACACCATGCGGTCGGGTCGGGCGCGCCTTCGCCGGCGGGCGGTTCGTCATCGGCGTTTAACAACAACAGCGAAGAAGCGGTGATGCGCGAAAAATGCCGCCCCGCCGGATTCATTAAAAATTGCGCGCCGTCTTCGCTAACCGCCGCGCTAAAATGGTTTGCGATTCCTTCGTGCATGTTTAACCGCGCGGTCCAGCGAAACGCGGCGGCGAGTCCGGCGCGCAATTCTTTTTCGTCCGCCGTCATTGTTTTTTGTTTGCGCCGTATTTTACAACCGCGCCGTTTTCGGTTTGGATGTAAATATCGCCGTTGGTAAAATTGAATTTGTAAACGCCGGCAAGCGCGATTAACAAAAACGCCGCCGCCGCGCAAAGGGCGAAAATTTTTGCCGCATAAAACGCCGTTTTTGTCATGTTTTATTTTTGGGATAACCGAGCGTGTTGAGCGCGGCGGCGATTTCGTCCAAAATGGCGGGGTCGTCTATTGTCGGCGGCGTCGGGCATTCTTCGCCGTTGGCGATTTTGCGCATCGCGCCGCGCAGGATTTTTCCGCTGCGCGTTTTTGGCAACCGCGCCACAACGGCGACAAGTTTAAACGCCGCAACCGCGCCGATTCCTTCGCGCACCGCTGCGGCGAGTTCTTTGCAAATATCTTTTGCATCGCGCGATGCGCCGCTGTTTAATACCGCCAGCCCGAGCGGCAGCTCGCCCTTAAAATCATCGGCGACGCCGAATACCGCGGCTTCGGCGACATCGGGGTGGCGGCAGAGAATTTCTTCCATTTGTCCGGTAGACAACCGGTGCGCCGCGACATTAATCACATCGTCAATCCGGCTCATCACATGCACATCGCCTTCCGCGTCAATCATGCCGCTGTCGCCGGTGAGATAATAGCCCGGAAAAGTGGAAAAATATTCTTTCCGCATGCGCTCGCGCCCGTTCCAAATCGCGGGAAAATTTCCGGGCGGCAGGGGAAGTTTAACCGCCAAGTTGCCGAGTTCGCCGGGCGGGGCGGCGGCGCCCGAATCGTCCAATACTTGCAAATTGTAGCCCGGCATTGTTTTGCTGGCGGAGCCGGGTTTGGCGGGAAATTCTTCCACGCCGAGCGGGTTGGATGCTATCGCCCAGCCGGTTTCGGTTTGCCACCAATGGTCTATCACCGGCGTTTTGAGATGTTTGCGCAGCCACAAAATCGTCGCCGGGTCGCATCGTTCGCCCGCCAGCCATTGCGATTTGAGGCATGACAAATCGTATTGCGAAACATGCGCGCCTTCGGGGTCTTCTTTTTTTATCGCCCGAATTGCAGTCGGCGCGGTAAACATGGCGGAAACTTTATGCTCCGCAATCACCCGCCAAAACGCCCCGGCGTCCGGCGTCCCCACCGGTTTGCCTTCGTAAAGAACGGTCGTGTTGCGATTAAACAGCGGCGCGTAGACGATGTAAGAATGCCCCACCACCCAGCCGATGTCGGACGCCGCCCAATATACTTCGCCGGGCGCGCAGTTATAAATATGTTTCATCGTCCAATGCAACGCTACGGCGTGTCCGCCGTTGTCGCGGACGACTCCTTTTGGCGCGCCGGTCGTGCCGGAAGTGTATAAAATATAAAGCGGGTCGGTCGCTTCTACGGCGGCGCATTCCGCCGGTTTTGCGTTTGCCGTCCATTCGCGCCAATCCGCATCGCGTCCGGCAACCAGCGCGCAGGGTTGTTGCGGACGCTGCAAAACGGCGCAACCGGATACTTTGTGTTTGGCGATATTGAGCGCGCCGTCCAGCAAAGATTTATAATCCACGATGCGCCCCGGTTCCAATCCGCAGGAAGCGGACAATATAAATTTCGCTTCGGCGTTGTCAATGCGCGAGGCGAGTTCTTTGGAACTAAACCCGCCGAAAACTACGGAATGCACCGCGCCGATTCGCGCGCATGCCAGCATCGCAAAAACCGCCTCCGGCACCATCGGCATGTAGATAATCACCCGGTCGCCCGCCGCCACGCCGGATTGCAGCAGCGCGCCGCCGATTTTCGCCGTTTCGTTTTGGAGTTGCGCGTAAGTGTAAAACTCTTGGACGCCCGCCGCCGGGCTGTCGTAAATCAGCGCGGTTTGCGCGCCGTGCCCCGCGGCGACATGGCGGTCTACGGCGTTTTCGCAGGTGTTCATTTTGCCCCCGGCAAACCAGCGGCAAAACGGCGAATCGGAATCGTCCAAAACTTTCCGCCACGGTTCGCGCCATTGTATTCCCGCCGCCGCTTCCGCCCAAAATTCTTCCGGCGCGTTTTGGGCGCGGTCATACCATTCGCGGTATTTCATTTACGCCGCCGCTTCTTTTGCTTCTTTTTCAAAATGTTCCCGCGTTACTTTAAACACCAGCGGCGCGAGCAACAACAAGCCGATAAGATTCGGCACCGCCATTAAGCCGTTTAAGGTATCCGACAAATTCCAGACAAAATCCACCTTGAAATTGGCGAAACTAAGCGCCGCCAAAATCCACAAAACGCGGTAGATGACGACGGTTTTTTCTTTAAACAAAAACTGCCAGCAACGCTCGCCGTAATACGACCAGCCGAGAATGGTCGTAAAGGCGAAAATGGCGAGCGCGACGGTGACGATGTATTGCCCGCCCCCGATAGAATCGGCGAAAGCGGCGGAAGTCAAAACCGCGCCGGTGAGCCCCGCGCCGTCTTCGCCCGTCGCCGTCCATGCGCCGGAAGTTAAAATTACCAGCGCGGTCATCGTGCAAACGACCAGCGTGTCAATGAAAGTGCCGAGCATGGCGATGATTCCCTGCCGCACCGGATTGTTCGTTTGCGCCGCCGCGTGGGCGATGGCGGCGGAACCCAAACCCGCTTCGTTGGAAAATACGCCGCGCGCAACGCCGAAACGAATCGCCGCCGCCACCGCCGCCCCGGCAAAACCGCCCGCCGCCGCCGCGGGTTGAAAAGCGTGTTTGAAAATCAATCCAAACGCCGCCGGGACTTCCGCGATATTAATTAAAATAATCAGCATCGCCGCGCCGATATACAGCACAATCATCGCCGGCACGAGTTTTCCGGCGACTTCGGCGATGCGCTTAATGCCGCCAAAAATAACAAACGCCACCAATGCGGCGACAACCGCGCCGGTCAGCCACGCGGGGACATTAAAACTATTGTCCAATACTTGCGCCATAGAATTGACTTGCACGCCGTTGCCGATGCCAAACGCCGCCGCCGCGCCAAAAACGGCGAAAGCCCCGCCCAAAAATTTCCCCAGCCCGGGGTTGAATTTCCCCACGCCGTTTTTGAGGTAATACATCGGTCCGCCGACATATTTGCCGTCCGCATCCACTTCGCGGTATTGGACGGCGCAAACCGCCTCGGCGTATTTTGTCGCCATGCCAAACATGGCAATCAGCCACATATAAAAAATCGCGCCCGGTCCGCCCAGCGCGATGGCGGTCGCCACGCCGGCGATATTTCCCGTCCCGACCGTCGCCGACAACGCGGTCATTAGGGCGTTAAACGGTTTGACTTCGCCCGCGCCGCCGCCTTCGTCTTTGGCGAACAGCAGCTTAAAACCGTAGCCGACTTTGCGCCAAGGCATAAACAACAGCCCCAGCGTCAGAAAAACGCCGGTAAATCCCAGCGCAATCAGCATCGGCGGTCCCCAGGCAAAATTGTTGACCGCGCTAATAAAGTTGTTTAGTTGTTCCATGGTATTTTCTCCTCGTGCGGCGGCTTTCCGATTTTCGGAAAACGGCGCTTTTGTTTGTTATACACGAATTTCCTCCAAAACCGAAATTAAACCGCCCTTTCGGCAAATTTTTTTGGGAAAAAACCGCGCCGCCGTTTTTTCCGCCGCCAAACGGCAAAATGGCGAAAAGCGGACAATCGCGGAAGTTGGGCGGATTCATACTCCGCAGGCGGCAAAGAGATTCCTGCCTTCGCAGGAATGACGGGGCGGTTTTTTTGCGGCGTGAAATTTCCGCAATTCCCTTAATTTTCCCATTCCCGCGAAAGCGGGAATTTCTTTGTAGGCGGGTAAGTCCTCGTTTAATACGGCGGACAAGAATACAGCGTTTGCCGTTAGCCGCTCCGCCCCTCCCGCCGTCATTCCCGCGCAGGCGGGAATCCAAAATGCCGGCTTTGCCGGATAATTTATCCCACTCGCCCCCGACAAATGTCAGGGGCGAGCGGTAATTCCTCCCGCCGCGAAAAGCGAAAACGGGGTTAACTTTCGCGCAGGATTTTTAGGAAGTGGGCGGCGTAGCGTTCTATTTTTGCCGCGCCGATGCCGGGGATTTGCCCGAATTCTTCGCCCGTTGCGGGGCGGCGGCGGGCTAATTCGGCAAGCACGGCATCGTGAAAAATAACATATGCCGGAACATTTTGCCGCTGTGCAAGGCGTTTTCGCTCTTCGCGCAGGCGTTCAAAAATTTCCGCTTCTTTCCCTTCCAATTCGGCGGCGGGATTGGCGCGCGGTTTTTTGCTTTCTTTCGCGGGTTTTTCGGCGCGCGGCGGGCGCGTTTCGCGGCGGAATAATACTTGTTTTTTGCCGCGCAGGACTTCCCATGCGGCGGGGGTGAGTTTTAGCGCGTTGTAATTTTCCGTATCTACGGCGAGAAAATCGGAGGCGATTAATTGGTTTGCAACGGCGCGCCATTCCGCTGCCGGAATGTCTTGTCCGATGCCGAAAGTGCTGAGTTTGTCGTGTTCCAGCCAGCGCAGGTTTTCGGCGATTTTGCCGCGCAAGATGCCGATGATTTGCCCGGCGTTGGAGCGTTCTTTGGCGCGCGCCACGCACGACAAAAATTTTTGCGCCGTTTCGGTCCCGTCCTGCATTTCGGGCGGCGCGTTGCAGTTGTCGCAGTTGCCGCACGGCGGCGAAAAATCTTCCGCGAAATATTGCAATAGATATTTGCGGCGGCATGAAACGGATTCGCAAAACGCCAGCAAATCGTCCAGCTTTTGCCGTTCCACGCGGCGGATAGCTTCGGGCGCATGGCTTTCTTGAATCCATTTTCGTATCATCACGGCGTCGTTTAATCCGTATAACAAAAGCGCGTCCGCGGGCAATCCGTCCCGTCCGGCGCGCCCGACTTCCTGGTAATAACTTTCCACGCTTTTCGGCATGTTTAAGTGCGCGACAAAACGGACGTCGGGTTTGTTAATTCCCATGCCAAACGCGATGGTCGCGACAATCACCGCCCCGTCTTCGCGGGCGAAAAAGTTTTGCGTATCTTCGCGGTGCTTTTTTTCCAATCCGGCGTGGTAGGTGCGCGCTTCCCATCCTTCTTTATTTAAAAATTCCGAAATTTCTTCGGTGCGGCGGCGCGTCATGCAATAGATAATTCCCGCCTGCCCGCGGCGGTTTTCCAAAAAATCCAACAGCTGGCGGCGCGGGTTTTCGCGGCGGCGGGCGGCGAAACAAATATTCGGGCGGTCAAAGCTTGCGATAAAAACGCGCCCGTTATCCAAGCGTAATTTTTCCACAATTTCGCCGCGCGTGCGCGCGTCCGCCGTGGCGGTTAATGCCAGCCGCGGAATATCCGGAAACAACTCCGCCAGTTTTCCGAGTTTTAAATATTCGGGGCGGAAATCATGCCCCCATTGCGAAACGCAATGCGCTTCGTCAATCGCAAACAACGCGATTTTGCCGCGCCGCGCAGTTTGCAAACCGTGTTCGGTCAACAACCGCTCCGGCGCGATATACAACAAATCCAATTCGCCGCGGGCGAAAGAATCTTCCGCCGCCGCCGCTTGTTTGGGAGTCAGCGAAGAATTGACGAAAGCGGCGCGGACATTATGCTGGCGCAGCGCGTCCACCTGGTCTTTCATCAGCGCAATCAGCGGCGATACGACAACCGCCGCGCCTTCGCGCATGAGCGCCGGAATTTGATAACACAGCGATTTGCCGCCGCCGGTCGGCATTAGCGCAAGCGCGTCCCCGCCTTCGGCGACATGGGAAATAATTTCGCGCTGCCGCCCGACAAAATCCGGATAACCGAAAGTTTGGCGCAGGACGCGCCGCGCTTCGTCTTCCGTTTCCGCCGCAAACAAAGTCACGGGCAGGGATTAAAATGTTTCGCGCCCAGCGCATCCAGCGCGGCGCGGCATTCGCCGTCCAAAACTAAATCCGCCGCCGCGATGTTTTCGCGCAGCTGCGCAAGAGTCGTCGCGCCGATGATGGAAGACGATACGAACGGTTGTTGAATGGAAAACGCAACCGCCATTTGCGCCAAAGCCATGCCGCGTTCTTTTGCCAGCGCGGCGTAATCGGCAATCGCGCATTCCGCTTTTTCGGTCGTATATCTTTTGTAATATTCGCCCCAGCGGGTCAGCCGCGCGCCGGGCGGTCGCGCGCCGTTTAAATATTTTCCCGACAACGCGCCAAACGCCAGCGGCGAATACGGCAGCAAACCGCATTCTTCGCGCGCCGAAATTTCCGCCATGCCAATTTCATAAGCGCGGTTTAATAAGTTATACGGATTTTGCACCGTCGCCGGGCGTGGCGCGCCGGTTTCGCGCGCGAGGCGAAAATGTTCCAGCATCCCCCACGGCGTTTCGTTGGAGACGCCAAAAGCGCGGATTTTGCCCGCCGCCGCCAAATCTTTTAACGCGCCCAAAGTTTCTTCCAGCGGCGTGGCGTCTTCTTTTTCTTCGTGCGCGTAATTAACTTTTCCGAAAAAATTCGCATTGCGGTCGGGCCAGTGCGTTTGGTATAAATCTATGTAATCGGTTTGCAGCCGCCGCAAACTTTCGTCCGCGGCGGCAATAATATTTTTGCGGTCAAGGCGCGTTTTGCCGCTGCGAATCCACCGAATATTCGGCCCCGAAACTTTTGTCGCCAAAATAATATCGTCCCGCTTTTTGCGTTTGGCGAGCCAGCCGCCGATAATCGTTTCGGTTGCGCCGCAAGTTTCGGCTTTCATCGGGGACGGATACATTTCGGCGGCGTCCAAAAAATTGACGCCGAGCGAGTGCGCTTCGTCCAGCATGGCGTGCGCTTCGGCTTCGCCGTTTTGTTCGCCAAAAGTCATCGTCCCCAAACAAACAACGCTGACTTGGACGCCTGTTTTTCCGAGCGGGCGGGTTTCCATTAGTTTCTCCATCCGCCAAAAAAGGGGCGGCGGCGGAAATTATAACGGCAAACGGCAAAACGGCATAACATCAAAAGCGCGCCAAACCCGTTTTTTGGACGGGCGAAACACGGCGGGGCGGCGATTTCTTCGCCAAAAATGCAAAATCGGGGCGGATTTGGGTTAAAATCCCCTTTCCGGCGGGGGTATAGCTCAGTTGGTAGAGCGCTTGCATGGCATGCAAGAGGTCAGCGGTTCAAATCCGCTTATCTCCACCAGAACAAATTTTCCCGGGTCCCCATCGTCTAGAGGCCTAGGACACCGCCCTTTCACGGCGGCAACAGGGGTTCGAATCCCCTTGGGGATGCCTTCTTTGGCAAAAGCCAAAAGGCGGCAATTTGCGCCCGCAGAATTTGCGTTTTTAAG
>JBPCWY010000022.1:0-3618 GCA_051009035.1 Gammaproteobacteria bacterium | reverse complement strand
AAAAAACGGGCGCGGACGGCATGATTAATCCGCGTTATTCATCCGCGTTAATTCGCGCAATTTTAATCCGCGATTGCGCCGCGTTTTTCCGCAAATAAAGTAAAATGCGGAAATGAAAACATTTTTGGCGTTGATTGTCGCGGTTTGCGCCGCGCCCGCATTTGCGCACGGCAACTGGCAAAGCTCCTCCCGCGCTTCGGCGAAAATCGCGCCGGACCCGCAGGCGGTTAAAGACGCCGTCATCCAAGCTTACGCCGCGCCGGTTTGGGGCTGGCGCGGAATGTTTGCGGACCACACTTGGGTCGCGGTTAAGCCCGAAAACGCCCCCGCCTACACGGTTTACGAAGTTGTCGGCTGGCGTTTGCGGCGCGGGCTGCCGGCGTTGCGAATCGCCCGCGACATTCCCGACCGCCGCTGGTTTGGCTCGGAGCCGAGATTGCTTTTGGATTTGCGCGGGGAACAGGCGCGGACGCTGGCGGACGATGTCGCCGCCGCCGCCGAAAGTTATCCGTTTGCCGAAGAATACCGCGCGTTTCCGGGGCCGAACAGCAATACTTTCACCGCGTGGATTGCCAAAAAAGTCCCGCAACTCGGGCTCAAACTGCCGCTGCGCGCGGTGGGCAAAAGCTACTTCCGCGTTTTTTCCGCGGCGCATGAATGAGCCGCTGTCCGTAGAAGTCAAAATTACGGACGCGCGCGCGGAAGAATTTTTGCCGCAATACGCCACGGACGGCGCGGCGGGCATGGATTTGCGCGCGTGTTTGGACGCGCCGCGCCGTATTTTGCCGGGCGAAACGCAAATTGTCGGCACGGGTATCGCCGTCTCCATCGTCCGCCCCGATTATATGGCGTTGCTTGCGCCGCGTTCCGGGCTGGGGACAAAACACGGCATCATCCTCGCCAACACCGTCGGCATTATTGATTCCGATTACCAAAACGAAATCCGCGCCGCGCTTTACAACCGCGGCAAAGACGCTTACGAAATCGCCCCCGGCGAAAGAATTTGCCAATTAATTTTCCTCCCCGTCTCGCGCGCGGCGTTGAAAACCGTCCGCGAATTTTCGCAAAATACGGCGCGCGGCTTGGGCGGTTTCGGGTCCACCGGGCGGTTTTAAAAAAAGTTAATTAAGCGCGGCGCGGCGCGGGGCGGTTTAATTCCCGCGAAATTTTGATAATATGCGAAAAACCCACATGGAAAAAGAAGACGACATGCAAACGCTGGGACGGCGGGTGGAAATGTTATGCGCCCGTTGCGAGGCGCTGTCGCGGGAGCTCCGCAATGCGCGCGGCGAAAACCGCCGCCTGCTGCAAAAATCCGAAACCGCCAAACAAAAACTCCGCAACATTGTCGCGCAAATCCCCGAAATCGGAGACATCGGATGAACGCCCTGCAAATCCACATCCGGCGGCACCGGTTTGACATTGCGTGCGAAAAACGCGACGAAACCGCGATGCGCGCCGCCGCCCGGCGAGTGGAAGAACAACTCCGCGCCGTGCGCGAAAACAGCAAAGTCGCGGACGGCGAACGCGCCGCCCTGATGGTCGCGCTGCAAATCGCCTTTGAAGCCGGCGGCGGCGAAACATCGGAAACTTCAAAAACATCCGAAAAACTCGGCGGCATGCTGCGCCGCATTGACGGCGCGCTGCAACGCACCGAAAGTTCCCTGCAAGAACGCGCCCCTGCGGCGCGAACCAATGACACATAACACCGCCGCCTCTCTCGCCATGCTTTTGCGCGGTTCCCCCGATGGAACTGCCTGCGGCATGCGGAAGCGGCATTCGTTGACCTTCGGTTCGACGACCTATCGGCCGTTCTTGCGGGGACCTGTTTTGCGGGGCCCCGTTTAATGCGCCGCTGGCTGTTCAAATCGGAACCCGGCGAATATTCCATTGACGCCCTCGCCCAAGACCGGCGCGATTGGTGGACCGGCGTGCGCAATTACCAAGCGCGCAATTTTATGCGCGACATGCGCCCCGGAGACGGCGCGCTGTTTTACCATTCCAGCTGCGCCGAACCGGGCGTCTACGGCGCGGCAAAAGTATCCGCCGCCGCCGCCCCCGACCCGACGCAATTTGACCCGCAAAGCGAATATTACGACCCCAAAGCAACTCCCGCCGCGCCCCGCTGGTTTTGCGCGCAAATTGAATTTGTCAAAAAATTCGCCCGCCCGCTGTTGCTTTCCGCCATCCGCCAAATCCCCGAACTCGCCGAAATGCATATTTTGCGGCGCGGCAGCCGCCTCTCCATTACACCCGTAACCGCCGCAGAGTGGCGCGTCATCGCCGGCCGTTGAGCCGCCGATGACGCCGGAATTGTTTCTCCTTTTTGCCGCCATCGGCGCGGTTACCGGATTTTTTTCAGGGTTGCTCGGCATCGGCGGAGGCACGATTGTAACGCCGCTTCTCATCACCGCGCTGGCGGGAATTTTCCCGGCGGAATCGTCAACGCACGCCGCCATTGCGACTTCGCTGGCGGTCATTTTTTTTACTTCCATTCCTGGCGCAATCACCCACGCGCGGCGCGGTGCGCCGGATTGGCGCGTTATCCGGCTTTTTACGGCGGGCGCGTTTGGCGGCGCAATCGCGGCATATGCGGCGAGCAACATTCCGGGGACGGCGTTAAATTTGTTGCTGGCGGGATTTTTAATGCGCGCTTCGTATATTATGTTTCGCCCGATGCGCGCGGCGCCGTTTTTTCGGCGGTTTGCGGCGGATAAATTTTTACCCGCGGCGGGCGCAATTATCGGCGTTTTATCCGCGCTGCTCGGCATCGGCGGCGGCGTTTTGTCTTCGCCGGTTTTGATGGCGCGCGGCATGACAATGAAAACGGCGATTGCGACTTGGGCGGTTTTTAATAACCCGCTGGCGCTTTTTGCCGCCGCCGGCTATGTCGCCGCCGGCTGGCACCGCGCCGCGGAATTGCCGGAATACACGCTGGGCTATGTTTATTTGCCCGCGTTGGGCGGCATCACGGCGTTTAGCATGGTGTTTGCCATTGTCGGCGCAAACCTGACCGCGAAACTTCCCGACCAAATATTGCGCCGGGCGTTTGGCGGCATTCTCGCCGTGCTGGCGGTGCGCCTGCTCTACGCCACCGCCGTTTCGTTGTAAATCCCCAAAATGCCCGCCAAACGGCACACCGCAAAAAACGCCGCCATCGCCCTATTGGCGCGGCGCGAACATGCGCGCGGCGAATTGGCGGCAAAATTGGCGCGCCGTTTTCCCGAAACGGAAATTACCGCCGCGCTGGATTCGCTGGCGCAAAGCGGGATGCAATCGGATTTGCGTTTTGCCCGCGCCTATTTGGAATTGGCGGGAAAGAAATTTGGGCGCGAAAAACTGCGCCAAACCCTGCGCGCGCGCGGCGTTGCGGACGCCGATGCGGACGCCGCCATGGACGAAATCAACGAAGACGAATGCGCCCGCGCCGCCGCCGTTTTGACGGCAAAATACGGCGACACGGCGTTGCGCGAAGAAAAATCATGCGCCCGCGCCCTGCGTTTTTTGGAAACGCGCGGATTTATGCGCGAAGACGCGGAAACCGCCCTCGCCCGCCAAAACCGCAAAAAATACGCGGCGGAGTAAGCAAAAAACCGCGGCAATACGGCGCAAAAAAAA
>JBPCWY010000021.1:0-4594 GCA_051009035.1 Gammaproteobacteria bacterium | reverse complement strand
AATCTTTGCATGTAGAATCGCGCGTGCTGCTCGCCGAAGGAAAAAAATTGCGGCTGTTGCATGCCATGAAAAATGATGCGGGGGAATTATTGGCGACGGGCGAACATTTATTAATTCATGTCAATTTACAAACGCGCCGCTCTTCCATGCCCGCGGAAAAAGTATTGCAAGCCGCCGCCGCTTTTGCCAAGGCGCACGACGGTTTGCCGCCGCCGGACGGCGTTTAACTTTGCCTTCCCGCTTTCGCCCAAAACCGGGCAAGGCGATTGATTTCCGATTGCCGCCGAAAAAGCGGATACGCCCGTTTTTGTTGTTGTCGGAATGCGCGCGTTTTTTGTTATAATGCAACCGTTATTTTTTACCGGAAACCAAGCAGATGAATTTCGCCCTTTCGCCGGAGCAGGAAATGATTGCCGAAACCGTGCGCGGTTTTGTAGAAAAAGAAATTTACCCGCTTGAAAACGAAGCGGAAAAAACCGGCGCGGTGCCGCCGGAAATAGGCGCGGCAATTAAACAAAAATGCAAAGACATCGGTTTTTACGCCGCCAACATGCCCGAATCGGTCGGCGGCGGCGGGCTTGGCAGTTTGGATTTTGCAATTTTAGAACGCGAATTGGGGCGCGGCGCGATGGGGCTGACCGTGTTTTTCGGGCGTCCGTCCAACATTTTAATGGCGTGCGAAGGCGCGCAGCGCGAAAAATATTTATTGCCGGCAGTGCGCGGCGAAAAAATGGACGCGCTGGCGATGACCGAACCGGACGCCGGCTCCGATGTGCGGGGCATGAAATGCGCCGCCGCGCAAAAAGGCGGCGATTGGATTATGAACGGCGCAAAACATTTTATTTCGCACGCCGACATCGCCGATTTTTTTATCGTCTTCGCCGCCACCGGCGAGGAAGATTCGCCGCGCGGCAAGCGCAAAAAAATTACATGCTTTTTAGTGGACCGGGACGCGCCCGGTTTTTCCGCGCGCCCGGGATACAATTCCGTCTCGCACCGCGGCTACCACAACGGCGTTTTGCATTTTGACGACTGCCGCCTTTCGTCCGCGCAAATTTTAGGCGAAGCGCACCGCGGTTTTGACGCGGCAAACGAATGGCTTTTTGCAACGCGCCTCACCGTGGCGGCGATGTGCGTGGGAAGGGCGCGGCGGATTTTTGACATGGCGTTGCAATACGCCGCCGAGCGCAAACAATTCGGACAGCCGATTGGAAAATTCCAAGGCGTCGGTTTTAAACTGGCGGACATGATTACCGAAATTGACGCGGCGGATTTTTTAACCATGCATGCGGCGTGGCGGCTGGATAATAATTTGCCCGCCAACCGCGAAATTGCATCGGCAAAAGTATACGCTTCCGAGATGCTGGCGCGCGCGGCGGACGAAGCGATTCAAATCCACGGCGGCATGGGATTAATGTCCGATTTGCCGCTGGAGCGTTTTTGGCGGGACGCCCGCGTAGAGCGGATTTGGGACGGCACATCCGAAATCCAACGCCACATAATCAGCCGCGAATTATTGCGCCCGCTGGGAGCGTAAATTAAAACCGCCGCAAAAAGACGCATGAATCCTGCTTTCGCAGGATTGGAAAGGAAGGGGGATTGGAAAAGGGAGAAGGATTGGAAAGGGGGAGAGAATGGAAAGAGTAAGGATAGTTGAAAAAATGGGGGCGGAAAAATAGGGCGGCAAAGTGTGCGTAAAAGCGGGCGGAAAAGAAAGGCGGGGATTGGGGGCGGAAACATTTGTTTTGGCGGGGTGGTTGAATCTTTTGCTTTTGCCGTTAAAATTGCGGCGTGATGCGCGATTTATCCAGATTGTTGCGCCCGAAAAGTATCGCCGTTTTTGGCGGGGTGTGGGCGGAAAATGTCGTTTTGCAATGCAGGCGGATGCAATACGGCGGCGAGGTGTGGGCGGTTAATCCGCGCCGCAAAACGCTCGGCGGCGTGAAATGTTTTCGCCGCGCGGGCGAATTGCCGCGCGCGCCGGATGCGGCGTTTATCGGCGTCAACCGCGAGGCGGCGGCGGAAATTGCCGGGGAATTGGCGGCGCTTGGCTGCGGCGGCGCGGTTTGTTTTGCGTCCGGTTTTGCCGAATCCGGCGCGGCGGATTTGCAGGAGCGGCTGATTAATGCGGCGGGCAAAATGCCCTTGCTGGGTCCGAATTGCTACGGGCTGGTTAATTTTTTGGACGGCGCGCCGCTGTGGCCCGACCAGCACGGCGGCGCGCGGGTGAAATCCGGCGCGGCGTTAATTGGGCAGTCGTCCAACATATTAATTAATATATCTTCCCAAAAACGCGCCTTGCCCGTCGCCTATTTAGCCGCGGCGGGAAACCAAGCGCAAACGACAATGGCGGGCATCGCCCGCGGCATGCTGGAAGACGACCGGGTGCGCGCGATTGGTTTTTATATTGAAGGCATCGCCAACGCCGCGGAGTTTGCGGAAATGGCGGCGCGGGCGGAAGAGCGGGGCGTGTTGCTCGCCGCGCTCAAAGCGGGAAAATGCGAATCGTCCGCAAACGCCGCGGCTTCGCATACCGCCGCGTTGACCGGCGGGGCGGCGGCGTCTTCGGCGTTTTTGCGAAAATGCAATATCGCGGAGGCGCGGACGCTTCCGGAATTATTGGAAACTTTAAAATTATTATTGCGCGGCAAACTCGGCGGGCGCAAAATTATGTCGCTCAGTTGCTCCGGTGGCGAAGCCGGACACGCCGCCGATTTGTCCGTCGGGCGGCGGTTGCGCTGGCTGCCGCCGCCCGCAAAACAACGGCGCGAATTGGCGCGGATTTTGGGACCGCTCGTGCATATTGCCAACCCGCTGGATTACCATACTTTTATCTGGCATGATTTTGCCGCGTTGTATAAAACTTATTGCGCGGCGTTGCGTTGCGGCAATGATTTGACCGTGTTGATTTACGATTTTCCGCGCGGCGACCGGTGCGATACGCGCGATTGGAATTTGCCGTTGTCCGCGTTTATGCGCGCCGCCGCCGACACCGGCGCGCGCGCCGCGGTTGCCGCGACTTTGCCCGAAAACATGCCCGAAGATGTCGCGGAAAAATTGCAAGCCGCCGGCATCGCGCCGCTGTGCGGGCTTTCCGAAACTTTGGACGCGGCGGAACATGCCGCGGCGCTTGGCGCGGGCAAAATCGGAAAGTGGCGCCCGTTGCCGCCCGCGCGTTTTTTTCGCCCGCGTTTGATGGACGAAGCGGCGGCGAAAAATTTGCTGCAACAAAACGGCGTTGCATGTCCCGCCGGACGGCGCGCCGATACGCCGAAAGAAGCGGGCGCGGCGGCGAAAAAAATGGCGGCAAAAAAACGCGCTTTGCGCTTTGCGGTCAAAACGCTCGGCGCGGCGCACAAAACCGAATCCGGCGGCGTTTGTTTAAATGTCGCCGCGGCGGAAGTGCAATCCGCCGCCGCCAAAATGCCAAACGGCGGCGGCGGTTTTTTGGTGGAAGAAATGGCGGAAAATACTGCCGCCGAATTGCTTGTCGGCGCGCGCCGCGATTCCGTTTACGGCGCGACTTTGACGGTGGGGGCGGGGGGCGTTTGCGCCGAGTTGTGGAACGATTCGGAAACGATTGCGTTGCCCGCGGCAAAACGCGAAATTGCGGCGGCGTTTCGGCGGCTGCGTATTGCGCCGTTGTTGGCGGGTTTTCGCGGCGGCAAAAAAGCGGACATGTCCGCCGTTGCAAACGCGGCGCATGCGGCGGCGCGTTTATTGCAATCCCGCCCGGACATTGCCGAAATTGAAATTAATCCGCTGCTCGCGCGCGAAAGCGATGCGGTTGCGGCGGACGCGGTTATCACCACGGGAGAACAACAATGAACGATGCGGTAAAAACCGAAATTGACAACGGCGTTTTGGAAGTTATTCTGGACCGCCCAAAAGCCAACGCGATAGATTTGGCGACTTCGCGCGCCCTCGGCGAAGCGTTTCGCATGTTTCGCGACGACGCCAAATTGCGCGCGGCAATTATCCGCACCGCGGGCAAAAAGTTTTTTTGCGCCGGATGGGATTTAAAAGCCGCCGCCGCCGGGGACGCTGTGGACGGCGATTACGGAGTCGGCGGTTTTGGCGGCTTGCAAGAATTGCCGCATCTCAACAAACCCGTAATTGCGGCGGTGGAAGGAATGGCGGTGGGGGGCGGTTTTGAACTCGCGTTGTCCGCCGATTTAATTTACGCCACGCGCGAATCATCTTTCGCCCTGCCCGAAATTCGCGCCGGCACTTTGGCGGATGCGGCGGCATGCAAACTGCCGAAGCGGATGCCGTATCACATGGCGATGGATTTGCTTTTTACCGGACGCTGGATGTCCGCCGAAGAAGCGCACCGCTGGGGCGTGGTATGCGAAATTTTGGAAGACGGCGAAAAATTATTATCGCGCGCGCGCGAAATTGCGCGGATGTTGGCGGACGGCCCGCCGCTGGTTTTTGCCGCGATAAAAGAAGTTGCGCGCGCGGCGGAATCCGAACCGTTCCAAACGCTGATGAACAAAATAGCGCGGCGGCAATTCCGCTCGGTAGACGAGTTATACGGTTCCGCCGACAACATGGAAGGTTTCCGCGCCTTCGCCGAAAAACGCGACCCGAA
>JBPCWY010000020.1:0-24556 GCA_051009035.1 Gammaproteobacteria bacterium | reverse complement strand
ACGGACGGCGTGCGCGGGCGCGTGGGCGCGCCGCCGATGACGCCCGATGTCCTCGTCCGGCTTGGGTTTGCCGCCGGGCGCGTTTTGGGCGCGGCGCAGGATTCGCCGCAGGTGTTGATTAGCAAGGATACGCGGCTTTCCGGTTATATGGCGGAATCGGCGTTGGAAGCCGGGTTTGCCGCCGCCGGCGCCGATGTTTTGCTTTCCGGTCCGTTGCCGACTTCCGCCGTTTCTTATCTGACGCAAACCCTGCGGTTGTCCGCCGGGGTGGTGATTAGCGCGTCCCACAATCCGCATAACGACAACGGCGTTAAGTTTTTTGGCGCGGACGGGCAAAAAATCTCCGGCAAAATTGAAGCGCAAATTGAAGCGCGCATGGCATCGCGCGATTCCCTTTCGTTTACCGGAAATCCGGGACGCGCGCGCCGTTTGGACGCCGCCGCCGACCGCTACATTGAATTTTGCAAACGCGCTTTTCCGCCCCGCAAAACTTTGCGCGGCATGCGGATTTTGGCGGACTGCGCGAACGGCGCGGCGTATCATGTCGCGCCGCCGGTGTTGCACGAACTCGGCGCGGAGGTCGTGCCGTTTGCCGATGCGCCGGACGGCATGAATATTAATGTCAACTGCGGCGTGATGCATCCGCGTCCGGCGGCGCGCGCGGCAAAAGCGTGCGGGGCGGATGCGGCGGTGATTTTGGACGGGGACGCCGACCGCGTTTTTATGGCGGACGAAACCGGCAAAATCCACGACGGGGACGCGCTGCTTTATTTACTGGCGAATGATTTGCGCCGCCGCGGATGCGCGCCCGCGGGCGTTGCCGGGACTTTGATGTCCAATCTCGCGCTGGAGCGGGCGTTGCAAAAAATGCGGATTCCGTTTTTTCGCGCCGATGTGGGCGACCGCCATGTCCTGCGCGCGCTGGAAGAGCGCGGCTGGGGGCTGGGCGGCGAGCCGTCCGGGCATCTCGTGTTGCGCGATTTACACTGCACCGGAGACGGCATTATCGCCGCTTTGCAGGCGCTGGCGGCGATGTGCGAGACGCAAAAACCGCTGTCCGAGCTGCTCGCCGGCTACGCGCCTTTTCCGCAATGCCAAAAAAATGTGCGCGTCCAAAACCGCGCGCAAGCGCTGGAATCCCCCGCCGCACGGCGGGCGGCGGCGGCGGCGAAAAAATATTTGGGCAAGCGCGGGCGGATTGTCGTGCGCCCTTCGGGGACGGAAAATTTGATTCGGGTGATGGCGGAAGCCGAAGACGGCGCGGCGGCAAAACGGGCGGCGGGCGAAATCGCCGCGGCATTGTCCCCGGCGCGGGGCAAAAAATAATTTGCCCGCGGGGGTTAAAACGGCGTTTTTTGTGCGATAATACGAAAAAGCCGCAAACGGCTGAAAGGAGAAAAGCGATGAAAAAAGTAATATTGATTCTTGCGCTGGCACTTAGCGGAGGCGCGCCTGCGGCGCTTGCCGACAAAGAGGACTGCCATACCGAGATTGAACGGTCGTCAAATCCGATTTTGGAGATTATCACGATTCCGTTTAAGATGGTCGCGGCGTTTTCCCATTTGCCGCGTTGCATTGTCGCTTATTTTCCGGTGAACGAACCCAAAGACGAATAAGCGGGGCGTTCGGCTGTTTGGCGGCGGCGAGGAACTTGCCGCATGCCCGTTTATCCCCAAATTTTATTTTCCGCTCCGGATTCGGACGGCTGGCTATGCTTTCCCCCGCCGAAAAAAATTTTTACGGCGCGCCGCGCGGACGAAGTTTCCGATGTAATTTCCGCGGCGCAAAACGCCGGAGCATTTGCCGCGGGTTTTGCCGCTTACGAAGCGGCTCCGGCTTTTGATTCCGCCCACCGCACCCGCGCCGCCCCGCCCCCGCTTGCATGGTTTGCCGTCGCCGATACGCCGCCGCAACCGGCATTGTTGCCCCCGCCTTCCGCGCATTTTTGCGGACGGTGGCGCGCGGCGATTCGCAAAACCGAATATTGCAACGCGGTGCGCGAAATTCAACGGCAAATTACAAAAGGCAATGTTTACCAAGTCAATTTTACTTATCCGTTGCGGGCGCGTTTTGCGGGCAGCCCGCTGTCGTTTTTTGCGGCGTTGTGCGCGCGCCAGCCGTCTCCGTGGCGTTTTTTCGCCGAAACGGAAAATTGGGCGGTGTGTTCCGCGTCTCCGGAATGTTTTTTTGAACGGCGCGGCGAAACTTTAAAATCCCGCCCGATGAAAGGCACGCGCCCCGCCTCGCCCCGCGCCGCGGCGCAATTGGCGGCAAGCCGAAAAGACCGCGCCGAAAATTTAATGATTGTAGACATGTTGCGAAACGACATGTCGCGGATTGGCGATGCGCGGCGGGTGCGCGCCGAAGCGTTGTTGGAAATTGAAGAATACCCGACAGTCGCGCAAATGACATCCACCGTCGCCTGCGAAAGCGCCGCGCCGCTGGCGGATATTTTCGCCGCGCTTTTTCCGTGCGCTTCGGTAACCGGCGCGCCCAAAATCGCCGCGATGAATATTATCGCCGCATTGGAAAAAACGCCGCGCCGCGTTTATTGCGGCGCATGCGGCTGGGCGGGCGGCGAAGGCGCGCGGTTTAATGTCGCCATCCGCACCGCGTTTGTAGACAAAAAAGAAGGGCGCGCCGAATACGGAATCGGCAGCGGCATCGTCGCCGATTCTTCCGCGTCCGCCGAATGGCGCGAATGCCAAAGCAAAGCGGAGATTTTAATCCCGTCCGCGCCGCCGTTTTTAATGGAAACGATGCGCGCTGAAAAAAGCGGCGTTGCATTGCTTTCGCGGCACTTGGCGCGCCTTGCCAAAAGCGCGCGTTATTTCGGCATTCCATTCCGCCCCAAAAACGCCGCCGCATTAACGCGCGAAACATGCGAAAAACTTTCCGCCCCGTCCGTGTTGCGTTTATATTTGCCGGCAAACGGAAAACTCCGCGCCGAATGCCGCCCCCTGCCCCCCGCCAAAAAAACGCCGCGCGCAATTCTTTCCGCCGCGCCGGTGCGGGCGGAAAATATTTTATTGCGGCACAAAACTTCGCAACGCGAAAACTACGAAACGGCGTTGGCAGAAGCAAGCAAGCGCGGTTTTGACGACGCCATTTTACAAAACGAGCGCGGCGAAATAACCGAAACATGCATCGCCAACATCGCCGCAAAAATAAACGGCAAATGGCAAACGCCGCCGGTAAACTGCGGCTTATTGCCCGGCGTCCAACGCGCTGCCCTGCTCGCCCAAAAAACAATATCGGAAAAAATATTGACCGCCGCCGATTTACAAACCGCCGAAAAAATATGCCGCCTAAACGCCGTCCGAGGCATGGAAGAAATCGCGGTATCTTTTTCGGAAAAATAACCCGCCCCCCGCCGTAAAAGATAATAAAAAAACTCGTCCCTACGCTCCAGCGTAGGGACGAGGGAATATTATTTTTCGCCGTTTTCCCCGGCTTCCAATTCCTTGCCGCTTTCCGATTCTTTGCCGGTTTCCGTCCAGATTAATGCCGCCATTCTGCCGCTGCGGACGCCGTCCCGGCGGGCGGAAAAAAAATGGCGCCGGTCGGCGCTGGTGCATAATCCGCTTTCCGTTGTTTCTATTCCCAAATCGCGCAGGCGGCGCGCCGCCAACTTTGGCAAATCGGCGCGCCATTTTTCTCCGGCGCGGATAAAATATTTTTCGTCTTCTTTTGTTTCGCATAATGCGGCGCGCACTTCTTCGCCGATTTCGTAATGCGCTTGGCTAATTGCGGGACCGAGCCACGCGAGCAGTTTTTCGTTTTTGTCGTTTTCGCGCAGGGCGTCCGCGGCGCTTTTTAATACGCCGCCCGCCAAACCGCGCCAACCGGCATGCGCCGCCGCCGCGCCGCGCCCGTCCGCCGTGCAAAATAACACCGGCACGCAATCGGCGACAAGCGCCGCGCAAACTTCGTTTGCCGCAAAAGTATACGCGGCGTCCGCTACCGTCGTGTCGGCGATAATTTCTTCGGCGCGGACGGCGCGGGCGGTGTGCGCTTGCAGCATCCACTTCGGCGATGCGGGGATGTGTTCGCGCAGGCGCATGCGGTTTTCGCCCACTGCGCCCGCTTCGTCCCCGACATTTGCGGCAAGGTTAAAAGACGCGAAAGGCGGGTCGCTGACGCCGCCGTTGCGGACGGTAAAAAACGCGCGCACCGAAGACGGCGCATTCCATTGCGGGAGAATAAAATTCATGCCCGCGCCGCCCGGTCCAAAAAATCCAACGCCGCTTGCATGTCTTCCGGCAACGGCGCGCGCCAAGTTAATTCTTCCCCCGTTTTTGGATGCGTCAAATGCAAAACTTCGGCGTGCAACGCCTGCCGCGGCATGCCAAAAGGCAAATCGCGGGCGCGGCGGGAATATGCCGGGTCGCCGGCAATTGGATAACCGGCATATTCCAAGTGCGCGCGGATTTGGTGGGTGCGTCCGGTTTCCAGCCAACAGCGCAACAGCGAAAAATTTTTCCACCGCCGCACAACGGCAAAACGGGTTACCGCTTCTTTGCCCTTGTGCCGGACCGCCATTTTGCCGGGCGCGTTTCGGTGCGGCGCGAGCGGGCGGTTGACGATTCCGGTGGCATCGGGCGCGCCGTGCGCCAGCGCCAAATATTCGCGGCGGACGCTGCGCGATTTGAATTGCGCGAGCAGCGACAAGCGGGCGGCTTCGGTTTTTGCCGCGACAAAAAGCCCGGTAGTATCCTTATCCAGCCGGTGGACGATTCCGCCGCGCGGCAAGGCGGCGGCGGGCGGGTTGCGAAATAACAGCGCGGCTTGCACGGTGCCGTCGCGGTTGCCGCGTCCGGGGTGCATGACAATTCCGGCGGGTTTGTTGATGACGAGAATGTCGCGGTCTTCGTAGATGACGGCAAGCGGCAGGTTTTCTGCGGCGACTTCATCGCCGCGCCGCACGGGGAGCGCCGAAAAATCCGCGCCGATTTCTTCGCCGCCTTTGGCGCGGCGCGCCGGACGCAATGCGGGCGCGCCGTCCAACCGCACCGCTCCGCGTTCAATCAATTCCCGCAGGGCGGCGCGCGGGTGCGCCGGAAAAAGCGCCGCCAGCGTTTTATCCAGACGCTCCCCCCCGCCGCGCGAAAGCAGGCAAAAATTGGTATAATATCCCGAAGCCATGAAAAGGATTTTATTATTAACCGCCCCGATTTTGTGCGCCGCGCTGTTTGCCGGTTGCGCGGACAACGCGCCGGCGGAGCTGGCGACGGACAAGGAGCTTTACGAGCAGGCGGTGGACCTCCAAAAGCAGGCGGACTACGACAACGCGGTGAAAAAATTTGACGAATTGGTCGCCACTTATCCGGCGTCCCGCTACGCCCAGCAGGGCATGCTGGATGTTTCATATTTGTATTACCAGCGCGGCGAATACGCGGGCGCGCTGGACGCCGCCGACCGTTTTATCCAGGCGTATCCGAGCCACGAAAGCGCCGCCTACGCGCTGTATCTCAAAGGGCTTTCGTATTTTCAAGAAGAGCAAAGCATTATTGACCGGGTTGGATTCCAAAACCCGGCGGAGCGCAATCCCGAAGCGATGCGCCTTGCGTTTTTTGAATTTAAGCGCCTCGTAGAAGAACATCCGGACACGGCATATGCCGAAGACGGCGCAAAACGCATGCGCTATTTAATCAACGCGCTGGCGGAAGGCGAAATCCACGCCGCCCGTTATTATTTGCGGCGGGGCGCGCCGCTCGCCGCCGTGGGGCGCGCCCGCAAAATGCTCGCGGATTATCCCGACAGCAATTCCACCGAAGACGCATTAATCGTCCTCGCCGCGGCATACCGCATGATGAACGCGGAAGACGATTTGCAAAAAACGCTGGAAGTCCTAAAATTCAACTTCCCCGAAAACTCCTTGCCCGCCGAAATAACGGAAGATTCCGCCACAAATTAATTTAACGATTCAACCGCTGCCCGATTTTTTCGCGCAATGGAAGCCCGCGCAGTTTATTTTCGCGCCGCCTATTTCCGCCGCATGTTTTTTCATGCCGTTTCAATTTGCAACATAAACAAAAAAATAAAAAACACTCCCCATTCCCGCGAAAGCAAAAATGAAAAAATACCCGTCATTCCTGCGAAGGCAGGAATCTCTTCGCCGGTTGCGGAATAATTCTACCGCAAAATAAACCCCGTAATCCCCCCATCGCCCGTCATTCCCGCGAAAGCGGGAATCCAAAATGCCCGCTTTTCCACGCAATTTAACCGATTCGCCAAAATTAACTATTTGGATTCCCGCCTACGCGGGAATGACGGCGCGAGGGAAAAATGTATTTTCGGTATTAGGCGAATTTGTATTCCGCATTTGGCAAAAAAATTCCCGCTTTCGCGGGAATGGGAAAAACACCCGTCATTCCTGCGAAGGCAGGAATCTCTTCGCCGTTTGCGGAATAATTCTACCGCAAAATAAACCCCGTAATCCCCTCCTCGCCCGTCATTCCCGCGAAAGCGGGAATCCAAAATGCCCGCTTTTCCACGCAATTTAACCGATTCGCCAAAATTAACTATTTGGATTCCCGCCTACGTGGGAATGGAAAGTTAAGCGCATGCTTTTAATTAAAACTAAAAGAAAACCAAAGTAAATTAAATTTGTTTTTGCAAACTTCGGCGCGCCGGTTTATTTGCCGCCCGCCGGGCGCAACTGCGGGAATAAAATTACATCGCGGATGGACGGCGAGTCGGTAAATAACATCGCCAGCCGGTCTATGCCGATGCCGCCTCCGGCGTTGGGCGGCAAGCCGTATTGCAGGGCGAGAATATAATCTTCGTCGTAATGCATCGCTTCCGGATCGCCCGCCGCTTTTTGGGCGGCTTGGTTGCGGAAGATTTCCGCCTGCAAATCCGGGTCGTTCAATTCCGAAAATCCGTTAACCAATTCGCATCCGGCGGCAAACAACTCAAACCGCTCCGCCGTTTCGGGCGCGTCCGGATTGCGCCGCGCCAAAGGAGACGCCGCGGACGGATGCCCGACAATAAATGTCGGATTGTGCAGGGATGATTCGGCGGCGCGCTCAAACAACGCCAATTGCAATTCGCCAACGGACGCGCCGGGGGCGGATTCCGCGCCGCATTCCGCGATGCGGGCGCGCAAAAATTTTTCGTCTTCCAAGTTTTGCGGGGAGTATTGCGGACAATGGCGCAACACGGCTTCCGCCGGAGACATGCGGGCAAACGGGCGCGCAAAGGACAATTCTTTTCCGCGGTAATGCGCCGTTTCGCCTCCCGCCAACGCCAACGCCAATCCGTGCAACAATTCTTCGGTGAGCAGCATAAAATCTTCCGCCGTTTGGTAGGCGGCGTTAAATTCCAGCATGGTAAATTCGGGATTGTGGCGCGGCGAAACGCCTTCGTTGCGAAAGTTGCGGTTGAGTTCAAACACCCGTTCAAAGCCGCCCGCCAGCAACCGCTTTAGATACAACTCCTGCGCGATGCGGAGATAAAAATCGCAGCCGAGCGCGTTGCAGGAAGTCATAAACGGACGCGCCGCCGCGCCGCCCGGTATCGGCTGCAACATCGGCGTTTCGGCTTCCATATAACCGCGCCGGTGAAAAAAATCGCGCAACAGGCGCATCATCTCCGCGCGGACGGCAAAAACGCGCCGCTCGTCCGGATTGGCGACGAGCGATACATAACGGCGGCGGTAGCGCGTTTCGGTATCGGCGACTCCGTGAAATTTTTCCGGCGGCGGCTGCAAAGATTTGACCAGCAACCGCCACGCGGAAGCGCGGAGCGTCAACTCGCCGGTTTTTGTCATAAACAATTCGCCTTCCGCGCCGATAATATCGCCGATGTCCAAACCGCGTAATTCCGCAAACGGCGCATCGCCGAGCGTTTTGGCGTTGGCGTAAATTTGAATTTGCGCGCCGTCCCCCTGCACGGTTAAAAACAATGCCTTTCCCATCGTCCGCTGCAACATCACGCGCCCCGCGATGCGCGCCGTAATTTGTTCCGCGGCGAGCGTTTCGCGCGTTTTGGATTCGTGCGCGGCGCGCAAGCCGGCAACGGAATCGGAAGGGCGAAAATCGTTTGGATACGCGCCGCCGCCGGCGCGCCAGCGCGCAAGTTTTTGGCGGCGCGCCGCGCGCAAATCGTCGGACACGGGCGTTATCTGCGGTGGACTTGCACCGCAAACTGGCTTAGAAAAATCCCCCAACCTTTGTGGTAGTTGCATTCTTTGCCGCACACCCGCAACAAATCTTTCATCCGCACATAACGGCGGTCCGCTTCGCCAAACATCTCCACTTTGTTTTTCGCCAGCACTTCGGCGAGGTCTACCATCCCCTCGTCCAGCGCGGCGTTATGCAAATCGTTGTAATAAACGATATTCGGCAAAACATCGCCGCGCCGTTTGAGATGGCTTTCCAGCGGCGTTTGCGCCGCCGCAATGCCAAACAACAGCATCAGCGCGGGCGCGATTTTTTTGGTTGCGGCAAATATGTTCATTTTGTTTCCCTCCGGCAAAAAATAACATGCATATTATAACGCGGCGGCGGTATAATTGCACAATGCCAGCCCCCGCCGGTTTTTGGATGCCCGCCGAATGGACGCCGCACGCCGCCTGCTGGATGGGCTGGCCGTGCCGCGCCGAAACCTTCGGAGATTGCCGCGCCGCGCGCGCCGCATTTGCCGAAACCGCCCGCGCCATCGCCGAATTTGAACCGGTGCTGATGATTGCCCGCCCGGAAGACGCCGCCGAGGCGCGGCGGATGCTGGGCTGTGCGGCGGATATTTTGGAATGGCCGCTGGACGATTCGTGGCTGCGCGACAGCGGTCCGACTTTTCTCAAAAATGCGGACGGCGAAATCGCCGGAGTGGATTGGAAATTTAACGCCTGGGGCGAAAAATATTCCCCTTTCCAAAACGACGACGAAACCGCCGCGCGGGTTTTGGAATACGCCTGCGCGCGCCGTTTCGCCGCCCCGCTGGTGATGGAAGGCGGCGCTTTTCATGCGGACGGCGAAGGCGCAATATTAACGACCGAACAATGTTTGTTAAATCCGAACCGCAACCCGTCGTTGTCGCGCGAAGAAATTGAAACGCTTTTATGCGCGTATTTGGGCGCGCAAAAAATCATCTGGCTCAAAGGCGATTCGCGCGATGCGGAAACGGACGGGCATGCGGATAATATTGCATGTTTTGCCGCGCCCGGAATTGTGCTGGCGATGGAAGACGAAGACGGCGGGGATTGCGCCGAAAACATCCGCCGCCTGCAACAAGCCGAAGACGCGCGCGGGCGCAAATTAGAAATTATTAAACTGCCCCGCCCCAAAGTGCGGTATCGCGGCGAAGATTTATTGGCGTCTTACATTAATTTTTATTTCGCCAACGGCGCGGTAATTTTGCCGTCTTTCGGCGTTGCGGAAGACGCGGCGGCAAAATCAATTTTGGCGGACATTTTCCCCGACCGCAAAATCGTCCAACTGCCAAACGCCAAAACCGCGATAGAAATATTAAAAGGCGGCGGCGGCATCCACTGCATCACCCAGCAACAACCGGCGTAATTTTTCAATCTTGCGAAAGCGGGGGAAATGAAAAAATTTAAGCGGCATAAATTTCTCGTCCCTACGCTGGAGCGTAGGGACGAGTTAGAAAACTGCACCGTAGCCGACAAAAAGATTCCCGCTTTCGCAGGAATGGGGAGTTTTATATTTCCCCCCCCCGCCCGCACTTCGCCATTCCCGCGCAAGCGGTAAAATGGGAAGTTTGTGTATACTTAAAAATATGCCCGCCGCCGTTAAGATTAATTTTTACCGCCGCGCCGCCGATGCGTTGAAAGACGGCAATTTGCGCCGTTCTCTCGCCGCCGTGCGGGGCAAATTTACTTCGCACCGCGCCGCCGCCGTCCGCCAATACAACGCAAACGGCGGCGATTTTGAAGCGTTGCGGGAACGCGGGCGGCAAATCCGCGAAGAAAGCGTCCGCCGCATGCCCGAATTGTTGCGCGAGTTTGAAAAGAACGCCGCCGCCGCCGGAACATCCGTGCTGTGGGCGAAAGACGCCGCCGCCGCCCGAAACCTTGTCGTCCAAATCGCGCGCCGCCACAATGTCCGCAGCGTTATTAAATCCAAAACCATGACCGGCGAAGAAATATTATTAAACGGCGCGCTGGAATCCGCCAGCGTAGAAACAACGGAAACCGACCTCGGCGAATTTATCGTCCAACTCAACGGCGAAACGCCGTCCCACATTATCGCCCCCGCGATGCATTTGCGGCGCGAAGAAGCGGCGGCAATTCTCGGCAAAGCCGCGCCTTGTCCGGACGATTCCATTCCCGCCCTCGCCCGCGCGGCGCGCGCCGTTTTGCGCGAAAAATTTCTCGCCGCGGATATGGGAATTAGCGGCGCAAATTTTCTCGCCGCCGATTCCGGCGCGTCCGTTATCGTCACCAACGAAGGCAACGGGCGCATGACCGCGACTTTGCCGCGCGTGCATTTAACGCTTGCCGGCATTGACAAAATTATTGCGCGCCGCCGCGATATTCCGGATATGCTCGCGCTGCTAACCCGCTCGGCGACCGGACAACGGATTAGCAATTATGTCGGCATCACCGCCGGACGCGCGCCCGGCGAAGGCGGCCCCCGCCATGTTTATGTCGTGTTATTGGATAACGGACGCGCCGCGTTGCGCGACGGCGACTGCCGCGACATGTTGCGTTGCATCCGTTGCGGCGCGTGCATGAATCATTGTCCGGTATATCATACTATCGGCGGGCATGCATACGGCGCGGCGTATATGGGACCGATGGGACAAGTTTTGGTTCCCGCCATGGGTTTGGAATCCGCTTCGGAGTTGCCGCACGCGGCGACAATGTGCGGCGCGTGCGAAGTTGTTTGTCCGGTAAAAATTCCGTTGCCCGGTTTAATGCGGAGATTGCGGCGGCGGCAATTTTCTTCGCGCTCTTGGCGCGCCCGCATGTTTTTGCAATTATGGTTGTTTGCGGCGCGGCGCCCCGCCGTATATGCAATGTGCGCCGCGGCGTTATGCCGTTTTTTGGCGTTATGCGGCGGCAATGCGCGGCGGATAAAAACGCTGCCGTTTACCGGAGAATGGTTTCGCGGGCGCGATTTAGCCGCGCCTGCGGGGCGCACTTTTCGCGCGATGCAACGGCGGCGAAAAACATGAAAAATATTGTTGTGTTGGATGCGGCGACAATGCGTGGGACATTACAACGTCCGTCTTTTCCCCACCGCTGGATTGAACATCCGCAAACTGCGGCGGCGGAAGCGGCGGCGCGCATTAAAACCGCGCACATCGTTATCGCCAACAAAACGCCGTTATGCGCCGCGGCGGTTGCAAACGCGAAAAATTTGGAACTTGTCGCGGTCGCCGCTACCGGCGCGGACCAAATTGATTTGGACGCATGCCGCCGCGCGGGTGCTGCGGTTTGCAATGTGCGCAACTACGCCAACCGCAGCGTCGCCGAACATGTCATGGCGCTGGTTTTTTGTTTAAGCCGCCGTATTCTTTCGCACCATTGCCGGACGGTCGCCGGAGAATGGGCGGAAAGCGCGGTATTTTCGCCGGACATGGGAAGCATCGCGACTTTGCAGGGCGCGCAAATCGGCATTCTCGGCGCGGGCGCATTGGGAAAAGCAACGGCAAAACTCGCCGCCGCGCTCGGCATGTCGCCGGTTTTTTGGCTTCGCGGCGAAGAAGACGAACTGCCCCGCCTGCCGCTTGCCGAATTGCTTTCGTCTTCCGGTATTGTATCTTTGCATTGCCCGTTGTCGCCCGCAACAAAAAATATTATTAACCGCGAAACATTGGCGCTAATGAAACCGGGCGCGTTTTTAATTAACACGGCGCGCGGCGGGCTTGTGGATTCCGCGGCGCTTGCCGGTGCGTTGCGGGAGGGGCGTTTAGGCGGCGCGGGCATTGATGTTTTACCGCAAGAACCGCCCCCGGCAAACGAACCGCTGCTTGCCGATTCTTTGCCGAATTTAATTATTACGCCGCATGCGGCATGGGCGAGCGGCTCGGCGCTTAAAATATTCCACCGGCAACTGCGCGACAATATTGAAAAATTTTACGCGGGCGCGCCGCAAAATATTATTCCATGAGCGCCGCCGAATTTAAATTTAAAGACGACCGCGAAGCCGTGTTGCGCGCCGTTGGAAAATCATGGCCGGCAAAACCCGCGCCCGATTTGCCGCGCCCGCCCGCGCGTTCGGCGGAAGAATTAATCCGCCAATTTATGCAAGCCGCGGTTGAAAACGCGGCGAGCGCCGAGCGGTTGTCCGGCGCGCGCGAAATTCCGGCGGCTACGGCGCGGGTGTTGCGCGACCGCCAATTGCCTCCGGCGTTAATTTGCGTTGAAGAATTTTGCGGTTTGGATTGGCAAGGCGCGGGAATCGCCGCCGAGTGCCGCGTTCCGGCAGATGCGGACGCCGCCGGCATTAGCGGAGTCGCCGCCGCCGCCGCCGATTGCGGCGCGATGCTGGCGCGCGGCGGACATTTGGAACTCGCCGCGAGTTTGCTGCCGCCGCATTGCATCGCCGTTTTGCGCGCCGCGGATATTGCGGCGGATTTAAATGAAGTGTTTGCGCGCGCCGAATTTGTGCCGGGCGCAAACGCGATTTTTTGCGGACCTTCGCGCACCGCCGATATTGAACAAACCCTCGTGCTGGGAATGCACGGCCCGCTGTCCGTGCATATTCTCGTCGTTTAACTTTTTTGCCGCCGCAATTACCAAACCTTCCCCGCCGTTTTAATCCGCGCCGTAAAACGGATTATCGTATAAAAACCGCCCGTTGCAAATCCAACATTACAAATCAACGCCGCGAATCAATACCGCGAATCAAACACCGGCAAGTTATACATCAAAGAGTATTCTTGTTTGCCGGGCGCGCGCCCGTTTGCCGAAACGGGTTATGATATAAAAACCGTCTGTTGCAAATCTAACACTTGCAAATCTAACATTACAAATTCAATATTGTAAATCCAACATTGCGAATCAATGCCGCGCATCAAACGCCGCGCATCAAACGCCGCGCATCAAACGCCGGCGGGGTTAAACATCAAACAGCATTCCGGTTTGCAGGGCGCGCACCCGTTTGCCAAAACGGTTTTGGATTTGCGCGTCTATCTCCATACCATAGCGCGGCTTGACATGGCAATAAAACACATCTTCCACCTGCGGCAGATGCTCGAGAATTTGTTCCAGCAACAAGGGCGTTAAATGTCCGGCGCTTTTCGCCAAATCTTCCTTGCCTTCCGGAAACGAAACCTCAATCGTCATGCGGCGGAATTTTTTCAACCCGTTTAAGAAAGTCAGGGTTTTTTTCGGCATTTTGTAAATATCCGAAATAAATACAAACTCCTCAATCCCGCTGGTCAGGACAAAACCCGCCGTCGGCAGCCCGGCGTGGTCTACGGGAAACGGGGTCGCGCGCAGTTCGCCGAATTTAATCGGCTTATACGGCGTAAAAGATTTGAACGACATGAGCGGCTTGCCTTCAATTTTAATCTTCTCAAAATCGGGCCAGATTTTGTTGTTCAAAAATCCCTCGCGAATCGCGTCCGCCGTTTCGGGAAAGGAATGCACGCACAAACCGCAGATGTCGGGCCCGCCGATGCGGGACTCGGCGAGAAAGCACAGCATGCCAGTGTGGTCCAAATGGCTGTGCGTGACCAGCACATCGCGGATTTGGTCAATTTCTTGCATGGAGAGGTTGTGCGCGCCCGTCCCCGCGTCAATCAATACGCGCCCGTCGACAAGCGCAGAGATGGATGCGCATCCCATGCACTGCGTCCCGTCCGCCCCTAATATTTTCAGTTCCATGATGTTTCCCTCGTTTGTCCCGCATTATCTAAATTATAGGAGTTTAGCGGCGGTTTTCGGCAAAATTCGCAATATTGCCCGTTTTTGCGGGTGCATGTTGCAAAAATACCGAAAACCGCGCTAAACCGCTAAATTTACCGCCCCCCGCCGTAGCGGGGTTATTTTGTTTCAAATTCTGTAATCCCGTCCCAATCTTCCGGGGGCGCTTGGAGAAGCCCGTTAATGCGCTCCTCGTAAACTTCGCCCAGCAAATCTTCCGGATAATTGGCCCGGTATTCCTTAATTTTTTCCGCCGCCGCGGCAAAATCGCCCTTGACATATGCCCGGCGCATCGCGTTATACGCCGACAACGATGCCCGCGTCTGCGCGGCGAGCAAATGCTCTTCGCCCAGCGGCTCGTAAATTTTCAGCGGCTGCTCCCGCCCTTTGACCCGGACATGGTCTACCATGCGAAAGATGATGCCGGAGGATTCGCATTTGTCGCGCGTGGATTCGGTGACCAAAATGCCGACTTTGTAATATTTCGTCAGCCCTTCCACCCGCGATGCGACATTCACCGTGTCGCCCATCGCCGTATACGCCATGCGCAGTTTGGAGCCCATGTTGCCGACATTCGCGTTCCCGGTGCAGATGCCGACTCCCAAACGCATCGGCGAATGCCCTTCCCTTTCCAAATCGGAGGACAATAGCCGCATCGCTTCCTGCATCGCTATCGCGCTCGCCACCGATTTGGAGGCATGCTCCGGCTCGTCCAGCGGCGCGTTCCAAAACGCCATGACCGCGTCCCCGATAAATTTGTCCACCGTCCCGTCGTTTTGGTGGACCGCTTCGGATAATCCGGTCAGCATGCGGTTCATGACCACGGTTAATTCTTTCGGCGTAAAGGTTTCGGAAATGGATGTGAAATTGCGCACATCCGAAAACAGCACGGAAATCTCGCGGTTTTCGCCTTCCAAGCTGATGGAGTGGCGTTCGCCGATGCGCTTTGCCAATTCGGGCGGGACATACTGCCCGAAAGAAGATTTAAGGTTGCGGCTTGAACGCCATTCAAATACAAAACCCGATATGGAATTGGATAAAAATAACCCGATAAAAACGAACAGCGGCCCGACCAAACTGATGATTTGCAGCCCGTCTTCCCAAAACCAAATGCTGGCATACACGACCCCCGCGCAAACCGCCGCCGTCAGCAAAAAACACATCACCGGAGTCAGCAGCACGGATACCAGCGCAAAAAGCAGCCCGCCCGCGACAAGCGCGGCAAACGCCAGCGCGTCCGTAGACGGCAGGCGGCGCAATATTTCATCGTTCAAAATGTTGGCGATTTGGGTCGCCAGCAATTCCGCGCCGGGCATGGCGGGGTTTAACGGCGTGGGATGAATGTCGCGCAACGCTTCGGAAGACGAGCCGATTAACACGATTTTGTCTTGCAGCATTTCTTTCGGCGCTTTGCCGCGCATCACATCGTAAGCCGAAATATAGCGGAAGACCGCCGTTCTGGAATTTTCAAAATCCGCCGCCGCGCCGCCGATGCCGTAAAAATGCAAATACATGTCGCCTTCGTCGGTAAGATGAATCTCGTTCCCGCCCGCCGAAACCGCCGAAGTCGCGCCGTCTTTTTCGGCGAACAATTTTGTCGTCTGGCCGATGACATCCGAGCGCCGCAAAAGCGCCAGCGCCAGCGATTCGTAATTTTTGCGGGCGTGCCGCGCCAGCAGGGGCATGCGGCGCACGAAACCGTCGTCTTCGGCGGTGAAATTAACAAAACCCGCGCCCGCCGAAGCGTCTAAAATCTTTTCTAAATTTGCCTCGTAACCGCGGTAAAAATTCCATTTCACCCCGGAAAATTTCGTGTCCGGGATTTTTTCCAGCGGCGAATCTATATTATACAAATCGGTCGGCGGGGGCAAAGTCCCTTCCACCCGCGCCGAGCTGTTAAAGTTGTATCCCAAAATAATCTGCCGCCCTTTCATCGCCTCCGCCAAAATCTCGTCGTAGTCAAACTGCCCGCGAAAATTTTCCAGCTGCTCATGCAGGTTAAACCCGTCCGCGGCGTCAATGGCGATGGCTTTGCCGCCGTAGACCATGTCCCGCGCTTTGTCAAAAATGGCGAGCCCTTCGTCGTCGGGGGCGGTGAGCGGAAACAGAAACGCCGCCGCCCGCACTTCGTATTGTTTGGACAGCCGGGAGATGATTTTTGCCACTTGGTCGCGCGGCCAGGGCCAGGTGCCGACCGCCTGCAAACTGTCGCGGTCAATATCTACAATGACGATACTTTTGTTTTTGCGCCCCGATTCCGCATGGCGCTCCAGCCGCCAATCCGCCGATTGCCGCTCTAATGTGTCGACAATATTTAATATTGAGCCGCCGCCAAAATCGGCGGTAAACAAAATCAACACGAGCGCTACGGCGCAGTTGATAATCATGCGCGTCTTCATATCCGTATTATACCCCCGCAACGCCCAAAACAAAAAGCCGCGCAAAAATCCGCGCGAATGCCGGCAAAAATACGGGGAAAAATAGCCGCGCAAAAATCCATGCCAAACGCCCTCATCCGCTGCGGTTTGCCGAAGCCCGCACCAACGCCGCCAGCGCGGCGCGGGATTTTGCGCCAAATGCCGGGCGGAGGGATTCTTCCGCCCGCCGCGCATATTCCGCGGCGCGGCGGCGCGTCTCGGCGAGCGCCCCCGTCTCTTGCACCAGCCGCAGCGTATCGGCAAACGCCGCCGCATCGTTTTGCCGCCATCCGGCGAGCATCCGCCGCCGCGCCGCCGCGCCCGATTTTGCCAGCGCCAAAATCGCCGGCAAGGTCATTTTGCCCTCGCCAAAATCGGCGCCGATTTTTTTGCCCGTCTCGGCGGCGTCTCCCGAATAATCCAAACAATCGTCCACCAATTGAAACGCCGTCCCCAAATGCCGCCCGTATCCGGCAAGCGCGGAAGCGCGCGAATCGCCGCGCGCCAGCGCCGGGGCTTCCGCCGCCAATTCAAATAAATTCGCCGTCTTGCGCCCGATAATCTCAAAATACGCCGCTTCGCCGGTCCATTTTCCGCTCTGCTGCAACTGCAATATTTCGCCTTCCGCCAAGCCGTTTGTCGCCTGCGCGATGCGCGAAAGCAACGGCAAACTGCCGATGTCGGCGAAAATCTGCGAAGCGCGGGAATACAAAAAATCGCCCGCCAATACCGCCGCGGCGTTGCCGTGCATGCGGTTGGCGGTGGATTGGCGGCGGCGCATCGGCGCGTCATCTACGACATCGTCGTGCAGCAAAGTCGCGGTGTGGATGATTTCCACGCCGATGGCGATTTTGTCGTTAAGCGCGTCCGGCAAACCGCAAAGCCGCCCGCACAACAACGCCACAACCGCGCGCAACCGCTTCCCCCCCGCCATCTGCCGCCGGCAAATCGCGGAAGCGAGCGGCACATCGGAGCGCGCCAGCCGCCCCGCCGTCCGCGCGATGCGCCGCAAATCTTTGTCGTAGCGCGAAAGCTCCTCCGCCAGCCCGGTCATGAAGCGGTTTCTAAAATGGACATATTATCGCGGTGCGCCATTTCTTCTTCGTGCATGTAGCCGATAATATTGGTAATATCGGCGCTGCGCGCCCCGCACAGCCGCCGCGCCGCATCGGCGTTGTAATTTGCCAGCGCATAGCCGACAATCCCGCCGCTTTCGGTTTTTAGCGCAACCGCGTCTCCGCGCGCAAAATCGCCCCGCACCGCGCGCACGCCCGCCGGCAGCAAACTTTTTTTGTCCCGCACGAGCGCCCGCACCGCCCCGGCGTCCAGCAATATTTCGCCGCATACATTCAACCCGCTCGCCAGCCATTGTTTGCGCGCCGACAAGCGGGGCAAATCGGCGGCTAAAAAAGTGCCGAAATTTTCGTCCCCGTCCAGCGCGCGCGCCAGCGCATTTTTGTCGCGCCCGTTGGCAATCAGCGAATGCGCGCCGCTGCGCGCCGCCGCTTTTGCCGCGCGCAATTTTCCCGCCATGCCCCCGCTGCCGACTCCTCCCGCCGCCGCCGTTGCGTGTTGCAGGAGCGAATCGTCGTTTGCCGCCCCCGTCCGCACGATTTCGCCTTTGCCGCCGGCGGCGCGCAACCCGTCTACATCGGTCAGCATCAACAACAAATCCGCTTCCAAAAGGTTGGCGATTTGTGCCGCCAGCCGGTCGTTGTCGCCAAACCGGACGGAATCGGTCGCAATCACATCGTTTTCGTTCGCCACCGGCACCGTCCGGTGCGAAAGCATCCGCCGCAACGCCGCGCGCGCGTTGAGATACAATGTCCGGTGCGCCATGTCTTCCGCGGTTAATAATACTTGTCCGGCGTATAACCCGTGCCGCGAAAGCCCTTCTTCAAACGCGTCCGAAAGCCGCATCTGCCCGACCGCCGCCGCGACTTGCACATCCGCCCGCGCCGCCGGACGGCGGCTCCATCCCAAACGCTCAATCCCCGCCGCCACCGCGCCGGAAGAAACAATGACAATTTCGCAACCGCGTTTGCGCGCCGCCGCCACTTGCGCGCACAGCAGCATAATATATTCCGCGTCCAGCCGCGTCCCGTCCGCGGTCAGCAAACTGCTGCCGACTTTGACAATCAAACGGCGGATTTTATTCGGCGCGGGACGCATGATGCACCAGCAGGGAGCGCGATAATTCGCCGGTTCCCGCGCCGCTCAACGCGGAAACGACATGGCATTGCAAAAAATTGGGAAACCGCCGCCGCATTTCGGCGCGGCATTTTTGTTGCGCCCGGGCGGGCAGCATGTCGGATTTGTTTAAAACCAAACACTGCGGTTTTTGGGGCAGCGGCAAACCGCTTTCCGCCAATTCTTTTTGCACCTGCAAACAATCGCCCGCCGGGTCGCGCGCGCTCATGTCCACGACATGGCACAACAAAGCCGTGCGCGCCAAATGCCGCAAAAAACGGTTGCCCAGCCCCGCCCCGTGCGCCGCCCCGCCAATCAGCCCCGGCACATCCGCCACGGTCAACGCTTCCCCGTCTTCTTCGCCGATAACGCCCAGCTGCGGCGACAAAGTCGTAAACGGATAGGACGCGACTTTCGGTTTTGCCGCGGACAAGGCGCGCAATAGGGACGATTTTCCGGCGTTGGGCAAACCCAGCAAACCGACATCCGCCAAAATGCGCAATTCCAGCGCAAACCGCCGCTCCTCGCCCGATTCGCCGCCGGTCGCGCGGCGGGGGGCGCGATTGACCGAAGATTTGAACCGGGTGTTGCCAAAACCGCCCCGCCCGCCGCGGGCGAGAATTGCGGTTTCGCCGTCCCGCGCCAAATCGGCGTGCAACCGCCCGGTATCGGCGTCGCAAAACCGCGTCCCAATCGGCACCCGCAACCCCGCGTCTTTTCCCGCTTTGCCGGTGCAATTTCCGCCTTCGCCGCGCCGTCCGGATTGCGCTTCAATGCGGCGCATGCGGCGCAGGGCGAGAAGAGTTTTAACCCGCCTGTCGGCGGTAACGAGCACATCGCCGCCTTTGCCGCCGTCCCCGCCGTTTGGTCCGCCGCGCGGTTTGCCGCGTTCGCGCAAAAAACTGGCAATCCCGCTCCCGCCATCTCCGGCGGCGGCGATGATTTCCGTTTCGTCAATAAACTTCACGGGCGGCGCGCCCGTTGCGCCGCGCGGCGGTTAAACGTTTTCGGCGGGCAACACATTAACATAATGCCGCCTGCCCGGTCCGCGCCGTTGAAAAAACACCGCGCCCGTGCAAGTGCTGAATAAAGTGTGGTCGCGCCCCATGCCGACATTTTTGCCGGGGTGAAATTTTGTCCCGCGCTGGCGCACGATAATAAAACCCGGACGGACTTGTTCGCCGCCGAAGCATTTTACGCCCAAATATTTGGGGTTGGAATCGCGCCCGTTTTTGGACGAACCGCCGGCTTTTTTCTGCGCCATTGTAGTGCTCCCGTTTGGTGGAAAATATCGTTAAAAAACGGGCGGGTCAATCCGCCCGGTCTATGCCGTCAATGCGCACCCGCGAAAAATTCTGGCGGTGTCCGCGCGTGCGGCGGCTGTTTTTGCGGCGGCGCAATTTGAACGCGCGGACTTTTTCGGCGCGCAAATTGGCAAGCACCGTCGCCCGCACCGAAACGCCCGCCAACAACGGCGCGCCCGCCTGCACGCCCCCGTCTTTGGCGAGCAGCAGAACTTCCCGGAATACATGCACATCGCCCGCCTGTGCGCCGAGCAATTCCACATCAATCATATCCCCCGCTTTAACGCGGTATTGTTTGCCGCCGGCGGCAAATATTGCGCTTTCCATTTTTTTAATCCCCATCCGCCGTTGGCGAACGCAAGCGGGATTATACCACGCCGCCGCCGTTTTTGCGCCATAATTGAAATTTTTACGGCGAAATTTTGGAGGCGTTTTGGAGCGGTTAAAAATTCAACAACAGCGGAAAACGGCGAAACGGCGGCAACGCGCGCCGCGGTTTTATGTTTTGCCCTCCGCCGGAGGCAAGCCGTAAGGCGGCTCGGCAAGGCGCGCGGCGCGGTTTTCCCAGCGCAATTCCATCTCGCCGCCGGGCGGACGGGGCGCGGAAACAAACGCGGCAAAACCGTTTTCCGCGGCAACGGCGTTAATAATTTGGCATGAATATTCCGCTCCGCCGATTTTTGCGCCTTCCGCCGGCGGCGCGCCCGCGCCAAAAAGCGCATAACCGCGCCGTTTGACATTCCCCAAATAATGCAGGCGGGCGATAATCTCCTGTCCGACATAACACCCTTTTTGGAAATTAATGCCGCCCAGCAAATCCCAATTAAAATATTGCGGCACAAACATATCGCCCGTAACCGCGCCCACCCAGGGAATTCCGCGGCGAATTTGTTCCAGCCGCCACGCCGCGCCGTCCCCGTTTTCGCCCGCCGTTGCGGTTTGGTTTTCGTCCGGAGTTTGATTTTCGCCCGCAAGTTGATTTTCGCCCGCGCCGCGATTTTCGCCCGCGCCGCCGTTTTCGCCGTCCGCATTGGAATCCAAAAGCAAACGCAAACACGCGCCGCCGCCTTCGTCAAAAATCAATGCGCCGTTTTCATGCCGCACCGCGCCGCCGGAAAAATGCAGCGGCGAAGAATCGGGCGCAAGCCGGGCAAAAACCGCGTCCGGCAAACGGCGGATTTTGACTTTCGCCCGCAGGACAAAACGCGCCAGCCGCCCCGCAACATCGTCCGCGCAATCGGCGGGCAACAGCGCGGCAAAACCGCCGTCATAGCGGGCGAGCATCATCGTCGCCAGCGCTCGCCCTTTCGGCGAGCAATACGCGGCGCGAAGCCATTCGCCCGCCGCCAACCCTTCCGCATCGGCGCTCAATTGCCCCTGCAAAAACTGCGCCGCATCCGCCCCCGAAAAAGACAAGGCGGACAAATACGCAACCGGAAAAAATGTGTTATGCTGTGGCATGGAATCCAAATTTCAATTTTCCGCGTCCAAACGCATCGCCGTTTTACTCGCCGCAGGAGGCGCGTCCGCGCTTGCCGGAATTTTATTAATTATAACACTTCCCCCGCCGTTGCGCATCGCCTTGGCTTGCGCCGTCGCCGTTTTGTTTGCCGGGGCGATTCGCCGCTACGCTTTTGTGCGCGGTCCGCGCGCCGTCCGCGCCGTATCATTTTTGCGCGAAAGCACAGTTGAAATTACCGACGGCAATGAAAAAGTTTGGCGCGGAGATTTGGAGCATGCCCGTATTTCGCCGTTGTTAACTATTTTTACCGTCCGCTGCGGCAAACAAACATTTTCCATTATGGCGGATGACGGCAGCATGCATCCCGACTTGCACCGGCAATTGCGCGTCCGTTTGGCGCTGGCGAAAACATTGCCGCCAACCTCTTCGGTTTTTTCCGCTTTTATTAAATCCAAGTTTCCGGCTTTCTTTTCATTGGAAAGACATTCGGAAATGTTTTCCGAAAAACGCCCGCTCCGTTAAATTGCCGCGCCGTAAAAAATTTCCGCCGTAAAATTGCGCGCCGTTAATTTCCGCGCTTGCTTTTTAATTTTAGAAAAAAAACCGCCCCGCCCGTTTTTTTGGGCAAACTTTTTAACAGCCCCGTTTTTAATAAAATATTACGCGCCAATAAAATTAAGAAAAAAATTAAAAATTAAAAGTTAATTTCGCGCCCGATGCTGGTATGATTCGCGCATGGAAGATTTTACCGAAACGCGCCGAATCATTGAAGACGCTTTCGCCCGCCGCGGCGAAATAACGCCGCAAAACGCGCCCCCCGAAACGCGCCGCGCCGCCGAAACGGCGCTGGATGCGCTGGACCGCGGCGTCCTGCGCGTGGCATCGCCCGAAAACGGCGCTTGGCGGGTGCATGAATGGCTCAAAAAAGCCGTGCTGCTTTCCTTCCGCCTAAACGAAAACAAAATCATCAACAGCGGCGCGGCGAAATATTACGACAAAGTCCCGCTCAAATACGCCGCCCACGATTCCGCCCGTTTCGCCCAAGACGGCGTCCGCGTAGTCCCGCCGGCTACGGCGCGGCGCGGCGCTTACATCGCGCCCAATACCGTCCTGATGCCGTGCTATGTCAACATCGGCGCGTTTGTAGATTCGGGGACGATGGTGGATACTTGGGCGACAGTCGGCTCGTGCGCGCAAATCGGAAAAAATGTCCACCTGTCCGGCGGCGTCGGCATCGGCGGCGTTTTGGAGCCGCTGCAAGCCGCGCCCACAATCATAGAAGACAATTGCTTTATCGGCGCGCGCTCGGAAGTCGTGGAAGGCGTAATCATCGGCAAAGGCGCGGTGCTTTCCATGGGCGTATTCATCGGTCAAAGCACGCGCATCTACGACCGCGAAACCGGCGAAACCCTCTACGGCAAAGTCCCGCCCGGCAGCGTAGTCGTCCCCGGCGCACTGCCCTCCAAAGACGGAAAATACGCGTTAAACTGCGCAGTAATCGTCAAAAAAGCGGACGAAAAAACCCGCGCCAAAACGGGAATTAATGAATTATTGCGGGCGGAATGAAGAAATTTTTTACGCATGCACTAACAAACGGCGGCGACTATGGTAGAATCGCAAAACCATGGATATAGAATTGGAATACAGCAGGATGGGAAAAGGTTGGTATCGGGTCAACGATACTAACGGGAAGGAGTATGCGATTTTTTCATTGAGCAACGCTCCCGAGGTTTCGCCCGTCTGGTGCAAACACATGGACCTTCATTTTCATCCACACATCGCGGAAGAATTTATACAGAAGGGAAATACCCGCCTCCTGTTGAACATTTACAGCTTTGTTTTTCGCTCCGTTATGAAAATAACGCACGAATTAAAAGGCGTCCAACTGTGTAAAATATACTCCAATGACGATTTAACCGCCATGGTTTACAAAGGATTCGCTTCCCGCTTATCCGGAAAATATGATGTAAAATTTTACGGCAGATGGATTGAAATATTGAAAAAAGACAAATAATGCAGAAAATCAATTATTTACGGATATTTATTGCATTTTTTAGCTCAAAAATTTAACTGTATTACTCTCAAAGAATTCCGGAAAAATTGAAAAATACGGCAAATAATGCTATAATATCGGCCATTATTCTTGTCGGAGAATCCCCATGAAAACCAATACCGATCTAATGGTATCACTGAAAAAAGAGCTGGATGAGTTACTCCCCCAAGCGCAAGCAGGGGATGAAGATGCCCATATCAAATGGGCGATGGGGAAATCGTTGCACGATTACCTCGCCTGCGGGCACAAACTTACCGCCTTGGACTGGTTCAAACATACCCCCTACTATTCGCCCGTTGCAAATCCGGCAAAAGCCGCCTAATACTCTTTTACGGGCGGGAAAAATTCCGGTTTACGCCGCGCTTTTATGCGCGATACTCGCTTTTTCCGCGCATGCTTCGGGAATCAACAGCGTTGGCTTTCGCGAGATTCGCGGGGATGATGTTGTTTTTGGGTTGTGGTATCCGGCGGATGCCGCATCGGAAACCGCGCGCTTCGGGCGTTTTGCGGCGGAATACGCCGAAGACGCGCCGCCCGTTGGCGATGCGCTGCCGCTTGTTTTGTTGTCGCATGGTTCCGGCGGGCGTTACCGCAACCACCACCTTACCGCGTCCTACTTGGCGCAAAACGGGTTTGTTGTCGCCGCGCCGCAACACGCAAAAATCAAGCGCAAATTTTCGGATATTCCCGGACGCGTTGGCGATATAAAAAACGCGGTCGCCGCGCTGCGTTTGCATCCCGATTTTGCGGAAAAATTAAACTTTGAAAATATTAACGCCGTTGGGTATTCGCGCGGCGGCGCGGCGGCGCTTGCCGCCGCCGGAGCGGATATTAATATTTCGGCGTTTCTGCTGCACTGCGCGAAACATTACGCCGAAGACGAAAACGCGTGCGGCGGGCTGCCGTTATGGACGCGTTTATTTTTGCGGTTTCAATCCGCGTATCTCAAAAAGCGCGAACCGGAAATTTTGGATTTTTCGCAAAACCCCGCGCCGTTCCAAAAAATCGCGTTAGTCGCGCCGGTCGGACAATGCATGGACGCCGCTTCATTAAAAACATTGCGCGCGCAAACGCTTATTTTACAAATTGAAAACGACAACGAACTGCGCGCGCCCTACCATGCGGAATATTTGCGCGCCAATTTACCGCCGGGCAAAACGCGTTTTACCGCCGTCAAAAACGGGCATCATTTCCTGTTTGTCGCGCTACCGGCATTAACGGAAGCGGAAAAAGCAACCCTTCCCGCCAAATTTGACCCGCCGGGATTTGACCGGAAAAAATTCATCGCGG
>JBPCWY010000019.1:0-13606 GCA_051009035.1 Gammaproteobacteria bacterium | reverse complement strand
ATTACGACAAACGCACCGCCCTGCATGTCGCGGCAAACAACCGCTGCGCCGAAGCCGAAACATTGCTGCGCAAATGCGGCGCGGACCCCGCATTAAAAGACCGCTGGGGCAACACGCCCGAAACCGCACCCGCCCCGCGCAAAAAACCCGCCAAAAACAAATCCGGCAAATAACGCGCATTGCGCGCCGCCGGCTTTGTTTTTACCAAACGCAATTTTAAATTATAGAAAAAACGCGCGCCGTTTTTCTATAATTAACGCAACGGAAAATCTGTTTCATTTTCCGGCAAGACGCCGGCCGTATCCCCCATTACCGAGTAATTTTTGGTTTTTAATGTCTACTGCCGCCTTTTTAGAAGTAACGATTTTTCCGCCGCGAACCGAACATGAAAAAGTTGCCTTCTCTTTCATCCCAAAAAGTTGCAACCCTTCAATGAGCGGAAATTCTTTCGCAATTTCCGCGCCCGCGGGAAGCAATTTTTTAATTAAAGCCGCTCCATTCCCAACGCTTCCGGTCATTATTTACGCGCATCCTCAAAGTTAAACAAACCGGACGCCATGGGCGGCGAAGGGAAGATGCGTTACGCGTTTGCCGGTGGCGGCGTATATTGCGGCGGCGAGCGCCGGGGCGGCGGGCGGGACGCCCGGTTCGCCTACTCCCGTGGGGGCTTCCGCCGAAGCGACGATTACGGTTTCAATTTCGGGCATGTCTTTCATGCGCATGGGTTCGTAGTTTGGGAAATTGGTTTCGCGCGCTTCGCCGCCTTCTTCCAGCGTGATTTGGTTGCGCATCGCCGCGCCCAATCCGTAGCCGATGCCGCCTTCCATTTGCGCGCGAATAATGTCGGGGTTAATCGCCAAACCGCAATCCACCGCGCAAGTAATTTTTTCCACTTTTACCGCGCCGTTTTTTAATGATATTTCCGCCACTTGCGCCGTATAAGAATTAAACGACTCATGCACCGCAACGCCGCGAAAACGCCCGGACGGCGCGGGTTCGCCCCACTTCGCCGCTTTCGCCGCCGCGCGCAAAACTCCGGCGTGGCGCGGATGGCCGCGCAGATGGCGCAAACGAAACGCGACCGCGTCTTCGCCCGCCGCTTCCGCCAGCATGTCCATCATCGTTTCCGCCGCAAACGCGGTATGCGTATGCCCGACCGAACGCCACCACAACACCGGCACGGGCGTTTCCATGTTGCGCACATCCACATCAATATTCGCGGCGGAATACGGCAAGTTTGCCGCGCCTTCTACGGAAGAATTATCTACGCCGTCTTTGACCGCCCATTCTTCAAACGGCGTTCCCGTTAAAATAGATTTGCCCGCGATATTTTGCCGCCACGCGGTAATGTTTCCGTTTTTGTCCAGCCCCGCTTTGACGCGGTGCGCGAACATCGGGCGGTAAAAACCGCCTTGAATATCGTCTTCGCGCGTCCATAATACTTTCAGCGGGCGGCGCGGCGCGGGCGATTTTTTTAATGCGTGCGCGGCTTCGGTTTGGTAATCGTTAACCGGCGTGGCGCGGCGTCCGAAAGTGCCGCCCGCCAGCATGGAAATAATGTTTACTTTTTCGGGCGGCAATTCCAAAACCGCCGCTACCGCGCCCTGCACCAGCCCCGGCATCTGGCAGCCGTCCCACAAAGTCGCCGCGCCGTCTTGCAATTGAATAACGCAATTAAGCGGTTCCATCGGCGCGTGCGCCAAAAACGGAAAACTAAAATCCGCCGAAACGGTTTTGTGCGCGCCCGCCAGCGCGGTTTCCGCATCGCCGTCTTTGCGCGCGGAAATACCGGGCGCATCCAGCGCGGCTTGGTATTCCGCCAACATTTGCGCGGACGAACGGGTTTCGGCGCGCGAAAAATCCCACTCCGTCTTAAGCGCGCGCCGCGCCTTAATCGCCGCCCAAATTGTTTCGCCGTATATTGCAACGCCGGTCGGGATTTGCGCCGCACCGGCAAAACCCGCCACGGCGCGGGCGGCGGAGTCGTCAAAACTTTTTAGAACGCCGCCGAATTTTGGCGCGCGCGCGACAACGGCGTAAAGCAAATTGTCGGGGCGAATATCCATCGCGTATTTTGCTTTGCCGTTAATTTTTCCGGCAAGGTCTTTGCGCGGGCGGTTTTCTTTGCCGATGTGGACGAAGTCCGCCGGTTTTTTGAGCGCCGGCTCCGCCGCGGGAGGCGGAAGCAACTCCGCCGCGGACGCCATTTCGCCGTATCCGGCGCGCTTTTCACCAAACAACAGCATGCCGTTTTCGGCGCGAATATTGTCGGGCGCGGTATTCCATTGTTTTGCCGCCGCCGCGCGCAGGCGGGATAATGCGGCGGCGCCGGCTTTGCGGTATTGCGCGAAAGAATTCGCCGCCGCCGTGGAACCGCCGGTGCCTTGCACGCCAAAAAACAAATTGGCGTAGCGGGCGTTGTCGGCGGGCGCAAAAACAATATCCACCAGCGCCCAATCGGCGTTCATCTCTTCCGCAACCAAAGTCGCAAGTCCGGTGGCGGGGCCTTGCCCGGCTTCTACATGTTTTACGATTACGGTAATCCGCCCGTCCGATGCGATGCGGACAAAATCCGAAGCGGGCGCGGCGGTTTTGGTTTCGGATGTAGCGGACAACGCCGGCGGCGCAACCGCAACGGGCGCCGCCGCCGCGCCTTTTAGAAAAGCGCGCCGGTTCATGCGGGTCATGCGGGCGAAAATATTTTTCATGTTTGATTCTCCAAAAGAGCGGCGGCGCGGCGAATCGCGGCGCGAATGCGCGTATAAGAAGCGCAACGGCAAACATTGCCGGACATTTGCGCGTTAATTGTTTCATCGTCCGGACGCGGCGATTTTTTGAGCAACGCGGCGGCGGACATAATTTGCCCGGACTGGCACCAGCCGCATTGCGGCACTTGCAATTCCAGCCACGCGGATTGCACCGCTTCGGCTTCTTTGCCCCGCAAACCTTCAATCGTGGTAATGTTTGCGCCCTCGGCGGCGGACAACGGAATGGCGCAGGAACGCGCGGGCGCGCCGTTAAAATAAACCGTGCATGCGCCGCAAGACGCGACTCCGCAACCGAATTTCACGCCGGTAAATCCAAGCGTCTCGCGCAACGCCCACAAAAGCGGCGTATCCGGCGCTTCGTCCACGCTTTTCGTTTCGCCGTTAACGGTAAAAGTTGCCATGTTGTTTCCCCCAAAATATTTCCAAAAATTATAACACAAAAACGCGCCCGCCGCGCAATCCGGACGCATCATCAGAAAATTTTAATCCTAATAAAATCCCAGCCATAATACTTCCCCCATAATAAAACCCCCAATCCTGCGAAAGCAGGATTGAAAAAATAACAGGGTTGGGAGAAAGAACAGCGCCGGTAAATTATATTAGCGCCTTTTGCGCCTAACCCTGCTTTGTCAACAAAAAAATCATGCGCGCCCGCCGCGTAAAATTTTTCGCGTTGCGTAAAAAGTTAATGCTTTGCCGCTTGAAAAAAAATTACAACGCCGCCGCAGACGCAAATATATTAACGCGGGCAAGCGATTAACGCGGCGGAAAATCTTTAATCTTTCCGGAGGCGAGCCATGCCGCCATTAGGCGCGAGCGCAGCGGGCCCATGCGTTTTTCTTGGGCGGGCATTTCGCCTTGCCGCCCTTGCGTGATGGAATGTAAAACCGCCGCCGGCGTATTGCCGTATAACCAATCTTCGTCCGTTAAATCCGGCGCGCCTAATGCGGGGTTTCCTTTGCCGTCCGCGCCGTGGCACGCCGCGCATGTTTGTTGGAATTGCGCCGCGGCGGATTCGTGCGTTTCGGATTCTTCCGCCAAACCGGCGCGCGCCAATACATAACCGGCAAGCGCTTGCGCGTTTTCCGCGCCGCCTACCGCCGCCGTTTGCGGGAGCATCAGCGCGTTGCGTCCTTTGGCGATGGAATCGTGAATCTCTTCCGCGGACGCGCCCCATTGCCAAATATCATCCGTTAAATCCGGAAATAAATTTGCCTGTCCGCGCCCGTCCCGCCCGTGGCAGGACGAACAATTATCCGCAAACAACTGCGCCGCCGTCCGCATCGCTTCGTCGTCTGTTGCCAATTCGGCGAAGGACGATTCTTTCCAGCGGCGGTTGCGTTCGCCAAAACGCTCTTCGTAATATTCCAGCGCGTCCGCGTATTGCCCGAATTGCGTCCAATTTAATGCGCCGCGCCAACTCCCCAGCCCCGGATACAGCACCAAATATATGCACGAAATAATCACCAGCGAGATAAATAAAAAATACCACCACGCGGGGGGCGCGGCGTCTCCTTCGCGCAAAGTGTCGTCCCATACTTCTTCTTCCGCGCGCACGCCGCCGCGCGCCGAAGTCCAAATTAGCGCGGCGATAAAAAGAATGCCGGAAACCGCGATGAGCGTAATCCAGCCGCTCCAAAAGCCGGAAGTAAAATCGGCAATTTCGCCGATGTTATTCATCTTCGTCGTCCAGCGGAATGCGCGCGGCTTCGTCCATCGCTTTTTTGCCGCCGCCGCAAAACAGCCACGCCGCCAAGCCGACAATGATGGCGCTTACCAGCAAATCGCCGGCGATAATAAAAACGCCAAGCATGCTCATGGCGTTTCCGCCCGCAGTCCGAGCGATTGCAAATACGCCACCAATGCGTCCGTGTCGCTCATCCCGTCCACCGCCCGCGCCGCTCCGGCGATTTCTTCTTTGGAATACGGCACGCCAAAACGCGCGAGTTGCATCATCTCCGCCTGCACCGCCCCCGGGTCTACGCGTTGCGATTCCAGCCATGGATATGCGGGCATAATGGAGCTTGCGACTACCGCCTGCGGGTTGCGCAAGTGCAGGCGGTGCCATGCATCGGAATATTTTCCGCCCAACCTCGCCAAATCCGGACCGGTGCGTTTGGAGCCCCACAAAAACGGGCGGTCGTAAACAAACTCTTCCGGCAAAGACGGTTCGCCGTAACGCCGCGTTTCCGCCAACAACGGGCGGACTTGCTGGGAATGGCAAAGCCCGCACGATTCGCGGATATACACCGCCCGCCCCGCCAACGCCGCCGCCGAATACGGGATTTGCAAAATCGGGCGGTCTTCGCCCGGCGGCGAAAATATGAGGGGTAAAATTTGCGCCAACCCGCCCGCCGATACCGTCAACAAAATACCGGTAATAAACGCCAGTGCATGCGATTCCGCCAATTTATGCAAACGCGCTAACATTGAAAAATCCTCACGCCGCCGCCCGCGCATCCGCGGGTTCGGATGCGGATTTTAATTCCGCCGTTGATTCAGATTCCGATTCTAATTGCGGTTGCGATACCGCAACGGGCGCGCCGCCGAATGTTTTCCACAAATTCCACGCCATCAACGCCGTGCCGGAAAAGAATAAAATACCGCCGAAAAGCCGCATGATGTAATACGGTTTAATCGCGTCCAAAATTTCCATAAACCCGTAACGCGGTTCGCCGCCCTCCATGCTCAGCCACAAAAGCCCCTGCGTAATGCCCGCCCCCCACATCGCAAGCATGTATAACACCACCCCGGCAAGCCCCATGCCAAAATGCCAGTTTGTTAAACGCGCGCTGTATAACGGGCGTCCGGCAAGCACCGGCGCGAGATAATACAACGCGCCAAAAGCGACAAAAGCATTCCAACCGAGCGCGCCGGAATGCACATGCCCGATTGTCCATTCGGTAAAATGGCTTATTGCATTGACCGAGCGAATCGCCATCATCGGGCCTTCAAAAGTGGCGAGACCGTAAAACGCGAGCGACAAGGCGATAAATTTTAACGCCGGCTCCGTTTTGAGTTTGTGCCATGCGCCGCTGACGGTCATCACGCCGTTTATCATCGTCCCCCAAGACGGCGCGAGTAAAATTAAACTCATCGCCACGCCAAGCGATTGCACCCAATCCGGAACCGCGTTGTAGTGCAAATGATGCGGTCCCGCCCAGATATAAGTAAAAGTAAACGACCAAAACGCCAAAATGGAAATACGGTAGGACCAAATCGGGCGTCCGGTTATTTTCGGCAAAAAATAATACATCATCCCCAAAAACCCGCCGGTCAAAAAGAATCCCACCGCGTTATGCCCGTACCACCACTGCACAATCGCGTCCTGCGCGCCCGCATAAACCGGAATGGATGTCCCCCAGCCGAGCGGCACGGCGAGGGAATTGACGATATGCAACATGGCGACGACAATAATAAACGCGGCAAAAAACCAGTTGGATACATAAATCGGGCGAATGGTGCGCCGCGCCAGCGTGCCAAAAAATACCGCCGCATAACACACCCAAACCGCCGCGACAAATATATCCGCAATCCACGGCAGCTCCGCGTATTCTTTGCCTTGATTTACCCCCGACAACAGCGCAAACGCGCCGAATACTAAAATCACCTGCCAAGCGGCGGCGACAAACAACCCGAGTTGCGGCGCAAACAAAGTCGCGCGGCAGGTGCGCTGCACCGAATACAAAGACGCCGCCATCAACGCCGAGCCGCCAAAACCGAATACCGCGGCGTTGGTGTGAATCGTGCGCAGCCGCCCGAAACTCAGCCATGGCGAATTAAAATTTAACGCCGGAAAAACCAGCTCCGCCGCCAGCCACACCCCCGCGCCCATCGCCGCCAGCGCCCAAAACATGGCGCAAAAAACCAGCGGCGCAATCGCCCGGTCGTCGTAATTTGGACGCGCGGAATTCATCCGGTAACCGAAAAGCGCCAGTTAAAACCGATGTCCGGACCGATACCCAAAGTCCATAACAGCATCGCCCCCGTCATCAGCGCGCAGGCGGCGGTAAAAAAAACGCCCAGCATGGAAGTCGCCATCAGCATGCCGCGGTCGGCGTTTGTGCCGAGCGCCGCGGGCAATCCGGAATAAAGCAAATACGCGCTCCACATCATCGCCGGAGCGAGCAGCATTAAATTAAGCCCCAAATGCGGGTATAAATGCGCCGCGCCGCCCAGCATCAACGGCGCGCCGGCGGCGGCTAAAAACGCCGCGCTCGCCCCCCAATTGGCGCGCGCGCCGTAAGTCGGCGCCATCCACCGCATCAAAAACGCGGCAAACACAAACCCGCCGAGCAAAAAAAGATAATACGCAACGCTAACCGTCAACGCCAGCGAAGGCGGCACCGGCACGGGCTCGCCCACGCCCAGCCGCCAGCCGAATTTGGACGCGCCGGCATACGCGCACGCCGGCGGAATCAACCCCAGCCACGCCGCCGTAAACAACGCCGGCAAAGGTTTCGGGGGATTTTTCCCCATCGCCGCAAACCCCCGTTCCGGCGAAAACAAAACGGCAAATACATTCATTTTTTTCAACCCTGTAAAATACAAATTTTTCCGCGCCGCATTGCCGCAACGCATGCATGAAATTTACCACATATTCGGCGTTTGTTTGCCGCGTTTTGTTTGCCGCGGAAAAAAATTTTTCCGCTTTTGCAAAACGCCGCCGCGTTTTTTTGCCCTATTTTTTGCGATAAAAACCGGCGGCGCAAATGCGGGCGTTTTTCCGGCGCGGCGGATTAATTTTTTGGGCGCGCATTTTTTCCGCGTTGCGCCGCATAAAATTGCCGCGCGGCGGGCGGGCGAAAAAACGCCGCCGAACATGGCGGCAAACGCCCGCCCCGCCGTTTGCCAAATAAGCGAAAATGGCAAACCGCCGTTCATTCCGCATTGCGCGCATCAAACATCATGCGTCCGCCCGCAGTGCGGCAATCGCTTTGCCGGGAGAATTGCCGAGACCGCTCTGGCGGAATATTTCCCGCCCTTCGCCGTCTAAAATTACGACAATATTGGAATGCGCGAAATCCCCGCCGGAAACCGGTTTATAACGGACGCCCAACGCCGCGGCAAATTCCAAAGCGCCGTCTTCATCGGACGAAATTACCGTCCAGCCGTTTGCGGGAAGATTTTTCTTTTTATACCGCCCCATCGTTTCCGGCGTATCGCGCGCGGGGTCAAACGAAACCAGCAAAAACCGCACGCCGCCCCGTTCGTTTTCCGGCAGCCCGTTGTATATTTTCATCATGTCGCCGACAATCAACGGGCAGGCGTATTCGCATGAAGTATACACCATCGCCGCCACCGCCGGTTGTCCGGCAAAATCGCGCAACGATACGGGGTTGCCCGCATCGTCCGTCCATTTGGATTCCAATTGGTATAAGGAAAGCCCGGAAGGCGCGGCGTTTTCCGCTTCCGGAAGTTGGTGCGCCGCGTGCCGGTGCGCGAAAAACCCCGGCAAGACGGCGGCGACCGCCCCTAATGCGGCGCATGCGGCAAAAATTGCCAACAATGAAATTTTGCCGCCGAGTTTCATGCGTCCAAACCCGCTTCGCGCGCGCAGCGGAATCCCAAAGACGATACCGCATAATTGCCGTTCAAACTGGAACGAAACGCAAACCGCATAAACGCCGCATAATCCGAAAAATCGGACGCCCCCAGCGCGCCGCCGCCGCAAAATAAATTGCGGCTGGCGGAAGAATCGGAACGCGAAGCCCCGGTCACCAGCGCGTTGTTAAAATCGCGCGTCCATTCCCAAACTACGCCGTGCATGCCGCGCACGCCGTGTATATTCTCAAATTTTTCGCCGGGTTTTTCCGGCGCAATTCCCGCGGGGCCGGCATACCATTGCATAATCCGCTCCCGAAACGCCCGGTTGTCGCGCGCCGCAAACGGCGATGTTTCGTCCGCCATCGCCGCATATTCCCACTGCGCGACCGAAGGCAAAATTTTGCCCCGCCAGCGGCAATAAGCGCGCGCCGCAAACCACGATATATTAACCGCCGGGGCGGACATGTTTTCGCCCGGCGACAAATCGCCGCGCCAATGCGCCAGATAATTGCCGTCCGCAAAAAGCGCGGGCGCGCGCGATTTTTGCCAGCGCGGATGTTGTTTGACAAATTCCAAAAATTCGCCGTTGCTGACCGCGTCCCGGTCCAGATAAAAACCGGCAACGCGCTTGGTTTTCGTTTCCGCCGGACGCCCGTCCGCATCGCTTTCGGCATACAGCGGCAAATATTCGCCCGCCGGAATATGCGCCATGTCTTCTTCCGCCCCCGCCCGCCGCAACGCCGCCGCCGCAACAACCGCAACCGCGGCAACCGTTGCGACCATTACCGCCGCGGCGGCCGGTTTCATTTTGTCCCGCGCTCCAAACGCGCGTCCTCCGCGGAAACGGAAACGCCGGAATTGCCCCACGCCGAATATACAAACGAAAGGACTTGCGCGATTTCTTCGTCGCTGAGGCGCATCGCCGGCATCACGCCGTTATACTCTTTGCCGTTGACCGCAATTTTTCCGGACAATCCGTTGACGATTGCCCGCACCGCTTCTTTGACGCCGTTGCGTTCCAGCCAGTCCGATTTTGCCAGCGGCGGAAAAACGCCCGCCACGCCGCTTCCGTCCGGCTGGTGGCAGGCGGCGCAGTTTTGCCGGTAAATACTTTCGCCCGCCTGCAACCTTTCCCCTTCGTCGGCAAAAACCTGCGGCTCCGCCATTTCGCCCAAATCCAAAACCGCGCCGCCTTCGGGGCGGTAAATATCGTCCGAAGTTTTTCCGGAATACACCGTCTCCGCGACCGCCGCCGGCACCGCGTCCGTATTCGCCGCAACTTCAATCACGCCCAGCGCCCCTTTGTTAAACGCCCGAAAAATGGAATGGTCGACGATGACATTGGACCCCGGCACCTGCATCACCATTTCCACAATCGCCGAACCGCCCGCCGGAATTAATGTGCTTTGCACATTCCGGTTAATTAACGATCCGCCTTCAATCCAAACCTTGTCAAATATTTCGCCGATGACATGAAAAGACGACACGAGATTCGGCCCGCCGTTGCCGACATACAAACGCACCCGCTCGCCCGTTTTGGCGGGCAATGCGTTGTCCCCGGACATCGCGCCGACCGCGCCGTTAAACACGACATAGTCCGGATTTTCATCCAGCGCTTTTTGCATGTTAAACGGCTGGTAGCCGGTTTCGCCGTTGCGCCCTTCGGTGTAAAACTCGCTTTGCATGACATAATATTCGCGGTCCGCCTCGGGCATGCCTTCTTTCGGTTCCACCAAAATTAAACCGTACATCCCGTTGGCGATGTGCATTCCCACCGGCGCGGTCGCGCAGTGGTAGACATACAAACCGGGATTGAGCGCTTTGAAAGAAAAAGTGGAGCTGTGCCCCGGCGCGGTAAACGAAGACGCCGCCCCGCCGCCCGGTCCGGTTACGGCGTGCAGGTCAATGTTGTGCGGAAAGCGGCTGGACGGATGGTTGTGCAGGTGAAACTCCACCAAATCGCCTTCGCGCACGCGGATGAATTTTCCCGGCACGACGCCGCCGAAAGTCCAGAATGTATATTCCACGCCGTCCGACAACCGCCCGCGTTTTTCTTCCACATCCAAATTGACAATCACTTTGGAAGCGTGGCGGCGGGTAATGGGCGGCGGCACATGCGGCGCAATCGTCAGCACCGCATGTTCTTCGCCCGAAATCGGCTCGTGCGCCGCCGCCGTTTCGTCGGCATAAACGGGCGCATGCCCGAACGCCAGCAAGGCGGACAAAAAAGCGGACGGCAGGAAAGACAATCCCCGCCCGCGGGCGCGCAGTTTTTGATGAGTGGTGTTTTTCATGACATGCCTCCGAAGAATGCAAAGAATAAAACGGCGGGACGCGGCGGCGCGCCGTTGCATGAATTTTCCAAACCAGCGGGAAAGTTATGCATGGCGCGAAGTTTGCGTCTTGACGATAAAAATTAACAGCAGCAATGCGGCGGCGGCGAATACGATGTCGCCCGGCACGCGCACCCATACCAAAAATTCCATAATGTCCGAATGCATAAATTCCGCCGTGCGCGCGTGGTAATAACCGTTGGCGAAAGATTCGTAACCCTGCAAAAGCCCCTGCGGCAAAATGGACGCAAATACCATCAGCGCCAGCCCGCCATTAAACAGCCAAAACGCCTTCCGCAACAACCCTTCCGGCCACGCCCCGTCCCGGCGCGCCAGCCCGCGCAAACAAAACAGCATCAGCCCGATTCCGAGCAAACCATATACGCCGAACAACGCCGCATGGCCGTGCGCCGGAGTCGTTTGCAATCCCTGCAAATAATACAGCGCCAGCGGCGGATTAATTAAAAACCCAAGCACGCCCGCGCCGACTAAATTCCAAAACGCCACCGCGCCGAAAAACATTAACGGCAAATGATACGCCCGCACCCACGGCGCGTCCCGCTCCACTTTCCAATGGTCGTGCGCTTCAAACGCAATCAGCGCCAGCGGCACGACTTCCAGCGCCGAAAAAACCGCGCCCAATGCCAGCACCGATTCCGGCGTGCCGCTAAAATATAAATGGTGGAAAGTTCCCAGCACGCCCCCGCCGAGAAAAATCATCGCCGAAAACATGACATACACCGCCGCCGTTTGCGCGCGCAACAACCGCATGCGCACGAATACCCACGCAATCCACGCCGAAGCGAATACTTCAAACACGCCTTCCACCCACAAATGCACGACCCACCAGCGCCAGTATTCGGCGATGGTTAAATGCGTGTCGCGCCCGTAAAACAAACCCGCGCCGTATAACAACCCGACTCCCGCCGATGACAGCATCAGCAACACCAATAAATGTTTGTCGCCGCCGCCGCGTTTAATTGCGGGGCCTATGCCGCGCCACATTAACGCGAGCCAAATCAGCAGCCCGGCAAAAATTAAACACTGCCAAAATCTTCCCAAATCCAAATATTCGTATCCTTGATGTCCGAACCAAAAATTAAGCGCCGGGCTGCCGCGGAATGCGCCGTGAATCGCCGCAAACTGCCCCGCCATAGAACCGGCGACGGCGACGAGCAGCGCGTAAAACAAAAAATCCGCGCCCCATTTTTGTCCCCGCGGCTCCGCCCCGGCAATCAGCGGCGCGGCGTATAACCCCGCCGCCAGCCACGCCGTCGCAATCCACAACACCGCCAGCTGCGTATGCCAAGTGCGGGTCAGCGCGTAAGGCAAATAATCGGACAACGGAAACCCGTAAAAATCATGCCCTTCCACCGCGTAATGCGCGGTCGTCGCGCCGAGCGCAATTTGGGTCCCAATTAACGCCGTGACCAACCAAAAATATTTCCGCATCGCCAGCATGGATTCGGTCGGGCGGATATTATCCAGCGGATTGGCGTCGGGATATCCTTCTTCCGGTTCCTGGTCAATTTTCCAAGTATCGCGCTCGCGGTTAAAAAACCAGCACAGCAGCCCGATTGCGCCGATAAGCAGCACCACGGAAATAAAAGTCCATAAAAACGCGGAAGGCGAAGGTTTGTTGCCGACCAGCGGTTCGTGCGGCCAGTTGTTCGTGTAAGAAACGGTATCGCCGGGACGCTCGGTCACCGCCGCCCACGCCGTCCACCAAAAAAACGCGGCAAGGTTGCGCGTTTCTTTTTCCGACAACCCGCCTACCGGAGAATTCGGAATCGCGTATTTTTCGCGCAACGATTCAAACGCCGGGGCATCTTCGGCAAACACCCCCCGGTAATGTTTAATCACGCGCTCCACGGCGGCGGCGCGCTCCGGCGAAATTTCCAAAACGCCGCTTTCGGGGTCGTAAGTATTTTCGCGAATTTCCGCGCCCAGCGCGGCGGCGAGGGCGGCTTGGCGGGGTTTGTCCAAAGATTGATAATCGCCCCCGGCGCGCGCCGACAATATTTCCTCCGCCTCGCGGTGCAAAAAATCCGCCGTCCAATCCGGCGCAAGATACGCGCCATGCCCCCACACCGAACCCATTTGCATCCCGCCCAGCTGCCGCCAAACATCCCGCCCGGCGTGCAGGTCTTCCGCCGTAAACAATGTCTCGCCCCCGGCGGAGACCGACTGCGGAATAGGCGGCGCCTCCCGGTAAAGCCGCCCGCCGACGGCAAGCAATACGGCAAACATCACCGCCATCAAAACGCCGAACATCAGCCACAGCCGGCGAATGGTAAATACTTGCTTGTAATCCATAACGGCACCCGTCCTCAAAAACGCTTGCGGACATGATACCACACTTTTTTACGAAAATTACCGATTTTTCTTAAATTTCAGTAATTTCCGTAAATTGTGTAAATTGCGGAAAAACCGCAAAAATCACCCCCCGCGGCGGCTCCGTTTTTTGGACGGCGCCGCCGCGCGCGAATACAGCGACGCCGCTTTCGCGCCGAGTTTGAGCATCCGCGCCAGCTGCCGCGTCTCCATTTTTTGCATGTCGTCATGCCAGTCGGTCAGCATCCGCATCAGGTCGTGCATTTCCGAGATTTTGGCGTGCATGTGGCGTTCTTCGGCGGTTTTGGGGCGCATTTCCACGGTTTCGCCCAGCATCGCGCGGGTGGGTTCAATTTCGCGGCGGCGGCGTTCTTCCGCCAGCGTGCGGGCGATAGTCCACACATCGTCGACGGCGGCAAAATGGTCGCGGCGGTCGCCCGGCACATGGCGGACGGAAACCAGCCGCCAGCGCTCCAAATCTTTCAGCGCGGAGCCGATGTGCGAGCGCGAAAAGCGCAGCGTCTCGCACAACTCCGGGGCGTGCATCGGGCGCGGCGACAGATAAAGCAGCGCAAACACCTGCGCGGCGATGCGGTTGATGCCCCACTTGCCCCCCATTTCGCC
>JBPCWY010000018.1:0-7117 GCA_051009035.1 Gammaproteobacteria bacterium | reverse complement strand
CGGAATCCAGAATCTCAATTCGTTAATAAACGCTGGATTCCGGCTTTCGCCGGAACGACGGCATTTGGGGGATACTTAAGCGGCGGACGGGTTTTGCCGACTTCGCCGCAACCGCCAAAAGGCGGCGGGACGCCGCCGGTATGCATCCCAACGCTGGAGCGTAGGGACGAGGATTAAATGGAAATTAAACGGGGAATTATGCGGGGCGGTTTAATATGACTTGCAGGATGAAGTGGGTGCCGAAATAACTTAAGACGAAAAATAATAAGCCCGCCGCCAGCCACCAGCGGGCTACCCGCCCGCGCCAGCCCCAAAAATATCGCCCGCATAATAATCCGCCGAATGCCAGCCAAGTTAATGCCGCAAATATTATTTTGTGGGACGGCGCGCCGTTTTCGCCGCCCGCAAGCCAGCCGCTTAATAAGGTTAGCGACAATAAAATAAACGCGCGGGCTAATGTCCGAAAACAGGCGGATTCCAATGTCAATAACGGAGTCGCCGCCGCCGCCGCCAAACGCCGCTGCGCCCATTCGGCGCGCCATAAATCCATGCTTTGCAGCATCGCCAGCACGGCAAATGCGTAGGCGAGCATCGCCGGGACGATGTGCGCCAAGGCGGCGGGCGGGGGGGGGGCTTTGGGGGCGAAAAATAAAAGCGGCGCAAATACGGAAAATCCGGCGAGCGCCAGCAACGCGGGTTGCGACAGCGGCGGGCGGGTTTGCTTCCAGCCGACTGCGGCGGTGAGCAGCATAAACGCCGAAAGCGAAACGCCGAAATCAAACCGCGGCTCGGCGCGGTAGTGGGCGGCGAGGGTCGCCGCGTGCAACGCCGCCGCGGGCCAAAAAAACGCCGCCCGCCGTCCCGCCGCAAAATATCCGCCCGCCGCCAAAAAATGTAGTAAAATAACCATTCCGTTATTGTATTGCCAACTTTCCCAAACTATGTTAAAAACACTTACCCGCAGTTTTTCCAATATTATCAAAAAGGTGCGCGGGCAGGGACGCCTGACCGATGAAAATATCGCCGATGTGCTGGGCGAAATTCGCCTCGCCCTGCTGGACGCCGATGTCGCGCTGCCGGTGGTCGACGAGTTTTTGGCGGAAGTCAAACAACAAGCCGCCGGCGCGCAGATTTCCCGCAATATCAACCCCGGACAGGCGTTTATCCGCATCGTGCAGGCGCAGCTGGCGGCGGTGATGGGCGGCGACCCGGCGGCGTTGATTCTCAAAAAAAGCCCGTCCGTCGTGCTGGCGTGCGGTTTGCAGGGCGCGGGCAAAACGACCAATCTCGCCAAAATCGCCAAACTTCTCAAAGCGCGCAAAAAACGCGCCGTGCTGGCGTCCGTGGATATTCGCCGTCCGGCGGCGTTGCGGCAGCTGGCGGTGCTGGCGGAAGCCGCCGGCGTTCCCTATATTGAAAGCGCGGAAAAAACGGACGCCGTTGCGCGCGCCGCCGATATTCTAAAAACCGCGCGCCGCCAGCTTGCCGATGCGGTGCTTTTGGACACCGCCGGGCGGACGGTGGCGGACCGGGAAATGATGGACGAAATTCGCGCGTTGTCCGAGGCGTTGTCGCCGTCCGAAACGCTGTTTTTTGTGGACGCGATGCAGGGGCAGGACGCGGTTAATACGGCGCGCAAATTTCACGATGCGGTGCCGGTTAGCGGCATCGTGCTGACGAAGTTTGACGGAGACGGGCGGGGCGGGGCGGCGCTTTCGGCGCGGGCGGTTACCGGCGCGCCGGTTAAATTTGTCGGTGTCGGCGAAAAGCCGGACGATTTGCAGGATTTTCATCCGGCGCGTTTTGCCGCGCGCATTTTAGGCATGGGCGATTTGATGGGATTTGCCGAACAAGCCGCCGCTTCGCCGGACGCCGCGCGCGGTTTGGCGCGGGCGATTCGCAAACCGCACGGGTTTGATTTAAACGACCAACTCGCGCAGATGCGGGAATTGAAAAAAATGGGCGGCTTGCATTCCGTAGCGGACAAAATGCCCGCCGCCATCGCCGATAAAATTAAAAACATGGACGAAAACGCCGCGCAACTCGGGAAGATGGAAGCGGCGATTTGCGCTATGACCCCGCAAGAACGCGCCAACCCGGATATTATTAAAGCATCGCGCAAACGGCGCATCGCCGCCGGTTCGGGCGTGGAGGTTAATCTGGTCAACCAGCTGCTTTCCCGCCACAAAGAAACGCGCAAAATGATGAAACGGTTTTCTAAAAATCCGACCGGGCTGGCGCGCATGTTGGGGGGCGTTTTCGGCGGATGAATCAATTTCGCATTACCGCGCCGGCGGCGCGCCATTTTGGCGCGTGGCGCGAATTGTTTTTTGGCTACGCAAAATTTTACCAAACCGAATGCCCGCCCGCGGCGGCGGATGCGGTGTGGGAATGGATTTGCGCCGGAAAATTGCGCGCTATTTTGGGCGAAGACGATGCGGGCGCGCTTTGCGCTTTCGCCCATTGGGAAAAAATATTGCGCCCGTTGCGCGCGCAACCGCTCGCCTATTTGCACGATTTATATGTCCGCCCCGAAGCGCGCGGATGCGGCGCGGCTTCGGCGTTAATTGCCGAAGTTTCCGCGGCGGCAAAAGTGGAAGGGTGCGCCGCCGTCCGCTGGGCGACTGCGGCGGACAACGAAACGGCGATGCGGTTATACGACCGCGTGGCGCGCAAAACTTCGTGGGTGATTTATGAACGCAACTCCGGTTGACGCGGTTGAAATTAGCGGCATCGGAAAACATTACGGCGCATTATGCGCGCTGGATAATGTTTCGCTGCGCGTGCGGCAAGGCGCGTTTTTTGGATTGCTCGGACCAAACGGCGCGGGAAAAACAACGCTGATTGGCGTTTTGGGCGGGCTCGTGCGGGCGGATGCGGGCGCGGCGAAAATTATGGGATACGACGCCCTCGGCAAAGACATGGAATTTAAAAGGCATGTCGGAATCGTCCCGCAAGAACTTGTGTATGACCCGTTTTTTAATGTGCGCGAGGCGCTGGTGTTTCAATCCAAATATTTCGGCTTGCACAAAAACGGCGAATGGATTGATTACCTGTTGGACAAATTAGAATTGCGCGCCAAAGCCGGGGTCAATACCCGCAAACTATCCGGCGGCATGAAACGGCGGCTGATGATTGCGCAGGCGCTCGTCCACCGCCCGCCGGTGATTGTTTTGGACGAACCTACGGCGGGCGTGGATATTAATCTGCGGTTAATTTTGTGGGAGTTTATCCGGGGGCTCAACGCCGAAGGGCGGACGATTATTTTAACCACGCATTATTTGGAAGAAGCCGAAGCGCTCTGCGGCGAAGTGGCGTTGATGGACAAGGGGCGCATTATTGCGCGGGACGATATGGCGTCTTTGCTTGCGCAGTTTAGCGACAAGATTCATGTGCGGGCGCAAATCTCCGGCGGCGATGCGGGGCGTTTGCCGCCGCACCAAAAACGGGGCGATTCGTTAATTTTTTGCGTGCCCGACCATGATTCAGTCGCGCCGTTATTGGCGCAAATCGCCGCCGCCGGATGCGCGCTTTCCGATGTCAAAATTACGCGCGCCGATTTGGAAGATGTGTTTGTGTCGCTGGTGGGGCGGGCGTGAGCGGTTTTTACGGATTGCTGCAAAAAGAAATTCTGCGTTTTTGGCGGGTCGTATTCCAAACCGTCGGCGCGCCGGTGCTGGCTTCTTTTTTGTGGATGCTCGTTTTTTCGCATGTCTTAAGCGGAAGGGTGCGCGTTTTGGACGGCGTATCTTTCGTGGAGTTTTTGATTCCCGGGCTGGTGATGATGTCCGTTTTGCAAAACAGTTTCGCCAACAGTTCATCTTCGCTCATCCAATCCAAAGTGACCGGCAATTTGCTGCTTGTGATTTTGCCGCCGATAACGCCGTTTGCGTTTTTTAGCGCATATGTTTTGGCGTGCGTTGCGCGCGGTTTGGTCGTGGGGGCGGGCGTGCTGGCGGGGGGCGTGTTGTTTGCGCCGACCGTATTTCCCCAATCGCCGCTTGTCGTTTTATTATTCGCCGTGCTGGGCGGAATTATGACCGGCTCGCTCGGAGTTATCGCCGGTTTGTGGGCGGAAAAATTTGACCAAATCGGCATGTTTACAAATTTTATAATTATGCCGCTTACTTTTTTGTCGGGCGTGTTTTATTCCATTCACTCGCTGCCGCCGTTTTGGAAAACGGTTTCGCAATTCAACCCGTTTTTATACATGATAGACGGATTCCGCTGGGGGTTTTTCCAGCAAAGCGATATTCCGCTTCCCCATTCGCTGGCGGCGACCGTGCTGGTTACTTTGGCGGTGGCGGGGCTGGCGTTTTATCTCGTCCGCAGCGGGTATAAAATTAAAACTTAACTTGCATTAAAATTTAACTTCACCGAAAGGATTTTATTATGGACCCCACACCCGAAGATGTCCGGCGATGGATTGCCGAAGGATTGGATTGCGCGCATTTGGAAGTGCGCGGAGACGGGCGGCATTTTGAAGCGTTGATTGTCAGCGAAAGTTTCGCCGGGCTTTCGCCGGTGCGGCGGCACCAAAAAGTATACGCCGCATTGGGGGACAAAATGCGCGCCGAAATTCACGCCCTTTCCATGCGCGCGTTGTCGCCCGAAGAATGGAATGGATAAAATCGCCGTCATCGGCGGGCGTCCGCTGTGCGGCGAGGCGCGCATTAGCGGCGCAAAAAACGCCGCGTTGCCCGCGCTCTTCGCTTGTTTGCTTACCGAAGAACCGTGCGAGATTCGCAACGCGCCGCAACTGCGCGATATTGAATCCGCCCTGCGGGTATTGCGCGCGCTCGGCGCGGAATGCGAATTTGCGGACAACACCGCCGCGGTTTGCGCGCGCAACATTTCTTCGTTTGATACGCCGCACGAATTAGTCAAAACGATGCGCGCTTCCATATTGGCGCTCGGTCCTTTGCTGGCGCGGTTTGGACGGGCGCGGGTTGCCCTGCCCGGCGGCTGCGCGATTGGCGCGCGTCCGGTGGATATTCATTTGGAAGGATTGCGCGAAATGGGCGCGGAAATTGCCATGGAAGACGGCGATATTGTCGCCAGCGCAAAACGCTTGCGCGGCGCGCGCATCGTCCTCCCAAAACCGACGGTAACCGGCAGCGAAAATTTGTTGATGGCGGCGGCCCTTGCCGAAGGCGAAACGATTATTGAAAACGCCGCGCGCGAACCGGAAATCGCCGATTTAGCCGCGTTTCTTTGCGCGATGGGCGCGGACATCAGCGGCGGCGAAGGGTTTTGGCGCATTCGCGGCAAGGACAAACTGCGCGGCGCAAAACACGCCGCACCGCCCGACCGGATTGAAGCCGGCACATATTTATGCGCCGTTGCGGCGTGCGGCGGAGACGCCGTTTTGCACAACGCCAACGGCGAGTGGATGCATGATTTGCTGGCAAAGCTTTCCGCCGCCGGCGCGGAATTGCACGAAAAAGACGGCGCAATTCGGATTGTCATGGAAAACCGCCCGCGCGCGGCGGGGGCGGAAACCGCGCCGTATCCGGGTTTTCCAACGGACATGCAAGCGCAATGGCTGGCGGTCAATTGCGTGGCAAAAGGGAGCGCGTTTATCGTGGAAAACATTTTTGAAAGCCGTTTTATGCATGTGCCGGAATTGCGGCGGACGGGCGCGCGGATAGAATTGCACGGCAACGCGGCGGCGGTGCGCGGCGTCAAAAAACTCTCCGGCGCGCCGATGATGGCGACCGATTTGCGCGCTTCGGCGTCCTTGGTAATCGCCGCGCTGGCGGCGCAAGGCGAAAGCGTCATAGAGCGGATTTACCACCTGGACCGCGGCTACGAAAACCTCGTCCAAAAGCTCCAATCCCTCGGCGCAAACGCCCGCCGAATTGGGTAAAATTTATTTTTGGAAAAAATTGGCAAAAACGGGCAAAATTTGTATAATGCCGGACATGGCAAAAAAGCCGACAATTCCGATTCGCAGTATTGGGGGCGGTTCCGATGACTTGGCGGAAACTCCCGCCAAATTATCCGCCATTCGCGCGGTTTTGCGCGAGGAATACGAAAAACGCCACCGCCAGCCGTGGATTGTCGCCTATTCCGGCGGCAAAGATTCCACCCTGCTTTTGCAGCTGGTTTTTGAAGCGATGCTGTCCGTCCCGCCCGAAAAACGGCGGCGGCAGGTGCATGTTATCGCCAACGATACGCAGGTAGAATCGCCGCTGGTGATTAATCATTTATACGAAAGCGTAGACGCCATTCGCAAATTTTCCTGCGCAAACGGCTTGCCCGTCTCCGTAAAAATTACCAAACCCTACGCCGACCAAACATTTTGGGTTAATGTCATCGGGCGGGGATATATTCCGCCCACGCGCAATTTTCGCTGGTGTACCGACCGCCTCAAAATTCAGCCGACAAGCGAATTTATCGTCCAACAAACGCGCATTAGAAAGGCGGTATTATTAATTGGCACGCGCAAAGCGGAATCATCCAGCCGCAAACGGCGCATGGAAAATTACGCGCGCCAATCGCGCGGGCGCATGAATCCGCACGGGCAAATTAAAGATTGCCGCGTTTTTTCGCCGATTGCGGAATTAAGCGACAACGAAGTTTGGGCGGTGCTGTTGCAAACCCGCCCGCCGTGGGGCGGCACGCACCGCCGCCTAATCACGCTCTACCGCAACGCCGGCGGCGGCGACTGCCCGCTGGTATTAAGCAAAGAAGACGCGCCGTCCTGCGGGACGACATCGCCCCGTTTTGGCTGCTGGACTTGCACGGTCATCGCCAAAGACCGCAGCTTGGGCGGCTTGATTGATTCCGGCTACGAGGAATTGGAAGCATTGCAAAATTTCCGCGAGCGTCTTGTAGAACTCCGCGAAGACGAAAACAACCGCATGCCAATGCGCCGCAACGGTTCGTCAAAATACCGCGAAGACGGCTCGCGCGTTCGCGGTCCTTTTATAATGAAAATTCGCCGCCAAATTCGCTCCGAGTTGGGCGAATTGGAAAAAGAAACCGGAAAGAAAATATTATCCTTGATTGAAGAAAAGGTTATTGACGAGATTTGGCGCGTTGACGAAGAGCAATACGCCTGCCGCAACGCGCTGCTGAAAATGGTAGGCGTGCCGGCGATTGCTTAAAATGA
>JBPCWY010000017.1:0-27694 GCA_051009035.1 Gammaproteobacteria bacterium | reverse complement strand
GCCAGAAATTTCTCCCACTCGTTGCGTTTGTAGTGCATGAAAACGCGGAACATTTCGTCCGGCAATGCGCCTTCTTTGATTACTTTGTCTTCCGACAAACGCTCCAATGCTTCGCCGAAGGTTAACGGCAGTTTGGTTACTTTTTTGCCTTCGCCGATGGCTTCGTAGATGTTGCGGGATTCCGGCTCGCCGGGGTCCATCTTTTTGTCCAAGCCGTTGCCGAATGCCGCCAGTATCGCCGAGCTCATTAAATACGGGTTGACCGCGGAATCTACCGCGCGGTATTCAAAACGGCCGGGGGCGGAAACGCGCAAACCGCAGGTGCGGTTTTGGAATCCCCAATCCGCATAAACCGGCGCCCAAAATCCCGTATCCCACAAACGGCGGTAAGAATTGACCGTGGAACAGCCGATAGCGGTTAACGCCGGCAAATGCTCAACTACGCCGCCGATGCATTTTAATCCGACCGGACCGGGTTTGCGTTTGTCTTTTTTGACATCCGGCATAAACAGGTTTTCGCCGCCTTTGCGGTGCAAAAACGAACCTTCCATGCCGGGCAGTTTTTTGTTGCCGAGCGGGTTGACTTCTTCCATGCCGCCCGTCCACAGCGACAGGTTTTGGTGGCAGCCGGACGCCGAAACGCCCATAAACGGCTTGGGCATGAAGCAGGCGATAATGTCAAACTCCCGCGCGACTTGCGCGCAAATTTGGCGGTAGGTCGTGAGGCGGTCGCAAGTCCGCAGCGCATCGTCAAATTCAAAGTTCAATTCCAATTGTCCGGGCGCGTCTTCGTGGTCGCCTTGCACCATATCCAGCCCCATCGCGCGGGCGTATTCAATCGCCCGCATAAACACCGGACGCAGCATTTCAAACTGGTCAATGTGGTAGCAATTCGGTTTGGTATAGCCGCCGTCCGGCAAGCCGTTTGCGCCTTTTTTGAGCCACATCATTTCCGGCTCCATGCCGCAGCGCAGGTGCATGCCGTGTTTCTTTTCAAACGCTGCGTGCGCGCGGCGCAAATTGCCGCGGCAATCCGAAGTCAAAAAGCCGCCCGGGTTTTCTTCTTCTTCGCGGTTGCGAAAACAGGTGCAAAATACGCGCGCCACGCGTTTATCCCACGGCAGTTGGACGAAAGTTTCGGGGTCGGGAATACCGACAAGCTCGGACGCTTCCGGGCCGTAGCCGATATAATTGCCGTGGCGGTCGGTGTATAAATTTGCCGTTGCGCCGTAGACGAGTTGAAATCCTTTTTCCGCCGTCCGCTCCCAGTGGTCGGCGGGAATACCCTTGCCGACAATCCGTCCGGTGATGGAAACAAACTGGTAATAAATGTAGTCAATCCCGAGCGCGTTGATTTTTTCGCGCACTTGGGCGACAAGTTTGCTTCGTCCGGGGCGGTCGGTGTGTTTTTCCAATGCAGTCATGTTTTTACTCCTCTCTAAAATAAGATGGAGGGCAGTTTACCCCGTTTTTTCGGAATTGTCAAATTTACCCCGCTTTTTACTGATTTCCTCGTTCCCAAATTTATTTAAGAATACATTTTCTCCGAAATTTATTGCGGAAAGCGGCGGATACTTCTGAAACTTCGCGGTTTCGGAAATAATCCCCAAGGCATGCGCGCCGAAATAAATTTCGGCGCGAGGGTGAAATTTTCCCGTTCTGTTCGGCGTTTTGCGAAACGCGGCGCGAATGTATACAATAAGGCGCATGGCCGCAATGGAAAAATTAAATGGTTTCGTTTTTGCTTAACCGCGGGACGGCGCCCCGGCGGGCGGCGGCGGATCCTAACTTAACTATGCTGGAATATTTGCGCGCCCAAGGGCTTACCGGCGTCAAGGAGGGTTGCGCCAGCGGCGATTGCGGAGCTTGCGCGGTAGCGGCGGCGGCGGATGACGGGTGCGGCGGTTTGCGGTATGATGTCGTGCATTCGTGTATTTGTCCGGCGGCGGCGTTGCATGCGCGCCATATCATCACCGTGGAAGGACTGGAAGACGAAGGCGGAAGGTTGCATCCGGCGCAACAGGCGATGGTGGATTGCCACGGTTCGCAGTGCGGGTTTTGCACGCCCGGGTTTGTCATATCGTTGTTTGTGCATGCCAAAAATAACGGCGGGACGACGCATGAAGAATTGACCGAACGGCTTTCCGGTAATTTATGCCGTTGCACCGGTTACCGGCCGATATTGGATGCCGGACGGGCTTTGGCGCGCAACCGGAAAAAGGACTGGTTTGAGCGGCGGCGGGCGCGGACGGCGCGGCTGTTGCGGGAGTTGGGGCGGCGTCCGCCCGGCAATCCGCCGCAGTATTACGCGCCGCGCACGGTGCGCGGATTGGCGGCGTTGCTTGCCGCTAATCCGCGCATTCGCATTCTTGCCGGCGGCACGGACATCATGCTGGAAGCGACCCAACAATTGCGGCAGTTTGAGTCGCTGGCGTTTATCGGCGGAATCGCCGCCATGTCGACGATTCGCGAAACACGGCGCGAATGGAACATCGGCGGCGGCGCGACTTTCGCCGATATGATGAACACCGTAGCGGCGCATCCGCAGATGGAAGATTTGCGCGCGGCGTTGTCGCGTTTTGGTTCGCCGCAAATCCGCGCCCGCGCCACAGTCGGCGGCAACATCGCCAACGCTTCGCCGGTCGCGGACGGTCCCCCGGCGTTGCTGGCGTTGGATGCGGTATTGGCGTTGCGGCGCGGCGATTCGGTGCGCCGTCTGCCGTTGGCGCAGTTCTACCGCGGGTACAAAAAAACCGCGTTGCGTCCCGGCGAATTTATTGAACGCATTATTGTTCCCAAACCGCATCCGCAGGAAATATTTAGAATGTATAAAGTATCCAAGCGCGCCGACGACGATATTGCCGCCGTGTGCGCGGCGTTTAAGTTTGCCGGCGGCGACGAAGTTTCGCCCGCGCCGCGGATTGCATTTGGCGGCATGGCGGCGGTTCCCGCCCGCGCCCGCAAGTGCGAATTGGCGTGGAAAAAAAGCGGAAGACATGGCGCGATTGAACCGGTGTTGCGCGCATTGTCGGAGGATTTTCAGCCGATTTCGGATGCCCGCGCCGGCGCCGTTTACCGCGCCGCGGTTGCCGCCAATTTACTGCGCAAGGCGCGTTGCGGCATGCGTCCGGAGTTTTTCGCCGCGGAAACAAGCGCGCGGTAATAATTTCGGTTTGCCGTCCGCCATGAAATCAAAAACCGCTTCCCAATCTTCGCGCGCTTCCCGTTTTGGCGGCGTATCCGGCAACGCCGAAAATGTTGTCGGGCGGAGTTTGCCGCACGAATCGGCAGAATTGCATGTGCGCGGCGCGGCGCCGTTTTTGGACGATTTGCCGATGCCGGAAGGAACTTTGCACGCCGCTGTCGGATACAGTCCGCACGCGCATGCCCGCGTTGTCCGGCTGGATTTATCCGCCGTCCGGCGCGCCGCCGGAGTAGCCGTCGTTGCCGCCGCCGGCGATATTCCGGGCGTTTCGGATATTGCCCCGGTGTTGCCGGGCGACCCGTTGTTTGCCGGTAAAACCGTGCAATGCGTCGGCCAGCCGTTATTTGCCGTTGCCGCCGGGAGCATGCGGGAAGCGCGGATTGCGGCGGGTTTGGCGCGCATGAAATTTTCCCGCCTTGCCGCCGTCCTGACGCTGGAAGAATCTCTGGCGAAACAAAATTTCATCGTTCCCGAAGCGCAATTTCATGGCATGCAGCGCGGCGACCCGGATGCCGCAATTGCCGCCGCCCCGCGCCGTTTGCAGGGAGATGTGCGCACCGGCGGGCAGGAACATTTTTCGCTGGAAGGACACATAGCATGCGCGTTGCCGGGAGAAAACGGCGCGATGCATATTATTAGTTCCACGCAAAACCCGTCCGAAATTCAACACGCGGCGGCGGCGGTATTGGGATGCCGGATGCGGCATATTACCGTGGAAGTGCGGCGCATGGGCGGCGGTTTTGGCGGCAAGGAAACGCAAGCCGCGCATCCGGCGTGCATCGCCGCGCTTTTGGCGCGCATGAGTAATCGGCCGGTTAAACTGCGTCTGGCGCGCCGCGATGATTTTATTATGACCGGCAAGCGGCATCCGTTTTGGGGGCGCTATGAAGCCGGTTTTGACGGCAACGGCGTTATTGCGGGCGTTAAAATCGCGCTTGCCGCCGACTGCGGCATGTCGCCGGATTTGTCATTGGCGATTTTGGACCGGGCAATGTTTCATGCGGACAACGCTTATTATTTTCCGCATGCGCGAATCGTCGGGCTGCCGTGCAAAACTAATTTACCGTCCAACACCGCCTTTCGCGGCTTTGGCGGCCCGCAAGGCATGATGGCGGCGGAAGCCATGCTTACCGATATTGCGCGCGCGGTCGGGCGCGACCCGTTGGCGGTGCGCCGCGACAATTTATACCGCGGACGAAAACAATTGACGCCTTACCATCAACAAGTCGCCGACAATATTGCGCCGCAAATCGTGCGCGCGCTCGCCCGCGATTCCGATTATGCCCGCCGCCGCCGCGCGGTAGCGGCGTTTAACCGCGCCCGCGAAGAAGTTAAAAAAGGAATTGCGCTGACGCCGGTTAAGTTCGGCATTTCTTTCACGACATGCTTTCTTAACCAGGCCTCGGCGTTGGTGCATATTTACCGCGACGGCACCGTGCATCTCAACCACGGCGGCACCGAGATGGGACAGGGATTGTTTACCAAAGTCGCGCAGGTGGTCGCCGAAGAATTCGGCGTTTCCCCGTCCCGCATTCAATGCAGCTCCGCCCGCACAGACAAGTCGCCCAACACTTCCGCTACCGCCGCTTCCGCCGGCGCCGACCTAAACGGCAAAGCCGCGCAGCATGCCGCGCAAAAACTGCGCCGCCGCCTCGCCGCTTTTGCGGCGGAAAAATACAATGTCCGCGCCGCCGGCATTAAATTCTCCAATGACAAAGTCCAAGTTGGCGGGCGGTTGCTGCCGTTTGCCGGGCTTGTCGCCGACGCTTATTTGGGGCGCGTACCGCTTTCGGCGACCGGGTTTTATAAAACGCCAAAAGTGCATTACGACCGGAATAGCGGACGCGGGCGGCCGTTTTTTTATTACGCCTATGGCGCGGCGGTGTGCGAAGTATTGGCGGATTGCATGACCGGCGAATACCGCATTTTGCGCGCCGATTTGTTGCACGATGTTGGACGGTCGCTTAATCCGGCGATAGACATCGGACAAGTGGAAGGCGGATTTGTGCAGGGTCTGGGCTGGCTGTTGCGCGAAGAAATTGTCCGGGACGGCGGGGGCCGTTTATTGACGGACGGACCGGCGACTTATAAAATTCCCGCCGCCGCCGATATTCCGCCCGATTTTCGCGTTGCGTTGTATGACGGGGCAAACCGCGAAAATACGGTGTTTCGCTCCAAAGCCGTCGGCGAACCGCCGTTGATGCTTGCTATTTCGGCATGGGCGGCGTTGGAGGATGCGGTGCGGGCTTGCGGCGGCGGGGCGTTTTCGTTGGATGCGCCGGCGACGCCGGAGCGCGTTTTCACCGCCGTGCAGGATGCCCGCAAACCTGCGGATTTTGGCGGGGCGCGCCCGTCTGCGGTTGAAAATGCGGCGGTGCGGGTGATGAAAAAATGGATGAATAAAACGGATTTTGGGGTGCATGCATAACGCCGCAAGCATCGTTTAATGGCGGCGGGCGGCGAACCGTTGTTGCAGGCGCGCGCGGTTAGTAAGGCGTTTGGGCGGTTGCAAGCGAACGACCGGGTGTCTTTGGATATTCGGTGCGGCAGTATTCATGCGCTTATCGGCGAAAACGGCGCGGGGAAAAGCACGCTGGTTTCCATGTTATGCGGCGCGGCGCAAATGGACGGCGGCGAACTGCTCTGGCGCGGACGCCCGGCAACGATTAATACTCCGGCGGCGGCGAAACGCATGGGGATTGGCGTAGTGTTTCAGCATTTTGCGCTTGTAGACCAGTTGAGCGTTGCGGAAAATATCGCCCTCGGCATGGACGGCGGGACGGCGAAACAAATTACCGCGCCGCTTTTGGCAATGGCGGACAAATACGGACTTGCCGTTGCGCCGTTGCGCCGCGTTGGCGAATTGTCGGCGGGGGAAAAGCAGCGGGTGGAAATTTTACGCTGCTTGCTGCAAAAACCGCAACTGCTGATTTTGGACGAACCGACTTCGGTATTGACGCCCGCCGAAAGCGAAGGGTTGTTTGCGCTGTTGCGGACGCTCGCCGCCGAAAACCGCGGCGTTTTGTTTATCAGCCACAAACTAAACGAAGTATGCGAATTGTGCGACACTGCCTCGGTGTTGCGGCGGGGACGCGCCGTTGCCGCTGGCATTGATCCGCGCCGGACCGGGCGCGAACAATTAATTCGCCTGATGTTAGGCGGGGAGGATGTGCAGCCGCCTCCGGCGGACGCGCGGGATTCCGAGGCAACCGCCATTGCGCCGCCCGTCTTGCAGGTTTGCGGTTTGTCGCTGCCCTCCGCTTTGCCGAAGCCGTTGCGCGTGAATAATTTATCCTTGCGCGCCGGAGTGATTACCGGCGTTGCCGGAATCGCCGGCAACGGCCAAGACGCCCTTCTGGATTGTTTGAGCGGGGAAATTCCGGTAGCGGAGGATATGATTTTACTGGACGGCAAACCGGTCGGCGGTTGGTCTTGCCGCCGCCGCGCCCGGGCGGGAATTCTCGCCACGCCGACCGAGCGGCACGGCCGCGCCGCGGTTGGCGAGTTGTCGCTGGCCGACAACGGGTTGTTGGGAATGGCAAAAGCCGGCGGACGGGTGCGGTGCGGGTTTGTGCGTCCCAAGGCGGTTCATGCGTTTGCCGCGGAAGTGATTGAAGCGTTTTCAGTGCGCGCCGAATCGCCGCGCATGCCGGCGGCGTCATTGTCCGGCGGCAATTTGCAAAAATTTATTCTCGGCCGCGCGCTGTTGCAACAACCGCGGGTATTGCTGGCGGCAAATCCGACATGGGGCGTGGATGTGCAATCGGCGTCGTTTATTCGCGGCGCGATTCGCGAATTGCGGCGGCGCGGCGGCGCGGCGCTTGTGTTATCCGAAGATTTGGACGAGTTGCTGTCGTTGTGCGATGAAATTGCGGTGATTAACGGCGGCGTGCTGTCGCCGCCGTTGCGCCGCGAAGAAGCGACAATTGGCGAAATCGGCGCGCGCATGGCGCGCGGCAATATTCAAGATTCCGCTTGCGGCGGCGCGGCGGAATAATGCGGTTTGCCGCCGTTCCCCGTCCGCCGGAAAGCCGGATACATGCCGCGGCGGCGGCGGTTTTGGCGGCGCCATTCGCCGCCGTGCTGGCCGGCGGCGCGTTGTTGGCAGTGTTGGGACACAATCCGGCGACGGTATTGCAAATCTTTTTTTGGCAGCCGTTTACTTCTTTATACGGCGCGGTGGAAGTGCTGAATAAAACGACGACGCTGGCGTTAATTGCCATTGGGCTTTCGGCGGGATTTCGCGCCGGCGTGTGGAATATCGGCGCGGAGGGGCAATTTACCGTTGGCGCGTTGTCCGGCGGCGCGGTTGCGCTTGCGTTGGGCGGCGGCGATTCCGCGTTGCCGTTGCCGTTGATGCTGGCGGCGGGAATCGCCGGCGGCGTTGTTTGGGCGTCCATTCCCGCTTTGTTGCGGATGCGGTTTCACACAAATGAAATTCTGACCAGTTTGATGCTTGTGTATGTAGCGCAATTGTTGCTGGCATACTGCGTGCATGGCCCGCTTAAAAATCCGGACGGTTACGGTTTTCCGCAGTCGCGGTTGTTTGCCGAAAACGCCGTTTTACCGGCGTTGCTGCCCGATGCGCGGCTTTACGCAACGGCGTTTTTGTTGCCGGCGGCCGCCGTTGCGGCGTATCTGTTTTTTCGCCGCAGTTACGCCGGTTTTCAGATGCGCGTTGTCGGGCTGGCGCCGCGGGCGGCGCGTTTTTCCGGGTATTCCGAATCGCGCGCGGTATGGATTTCTTTTTCCGCCGCCGGGGCGTTGGCGGGATTAATGGGAGTTTGCGAAGTTGCGGGACCAATCGGGCAACTGACGCCGTCCGTTTCTCCCGGTTACGGCTTTACCGCCATTATCGTGGCGTTTCTCGGACGGCTGCATCCGCTGGGAATTATTCCGGCGGCAACTTTGCTGGCAACCGCGCAGATTGGCGGCGAGAACGCCCAAATTGCGCTGGGGCTTCCGGTATCGGTTAGCGGCGTATTTCAAGGGTTGGTGCTTTTTTGCCTGCTGGCGGCGGAATTTTTAGTGTCCTACCGGATTACCGTCAAAAAATGAAAATTAAAAACTATCATTGTTTTACGCGGATTTTTACCCGTTGCCGGATGTGCGGCGGGCGAAAATAATAATGGACGCCGCATTCGTCGCCGTTTTTTACACCGCATTACATGCCGCGGCGCCGCTGCTTTTGGCGGGCACCGGCGAATTGATTACGGAAAAATCCGGCGTTTTAAATTTAGGCGTGGAAGGCATGATGTTAGTCGGCGCGGTAGTCGGTTTTATTGCCGGATTTCACGGCGGCGGTTTATGGTTGCCGGTTTGCGCGGCGGCGGTAGCGGGGGCGGCAATGGCGTTTTTGTTTGCGTTGTTGACGGTTGGGTTGCGCGTCAACCAAGTCGCTACCGGACTGGCGTTAACGATTTTTGGCGCCGGGTTGTCGGCGTTTTTAGGGCAATCTTATACCGGCAAACCGCTGCCGCCGCCGCCGCATGCGCTGCCCGAAAATTGGGCGGACATTCCCTTCTTGGGCAAACTGTTGTTCGCGCATGATTCGCTGACTTATTTCGCTTTTCTTATCCCGTTGGCGGTATGGTTTTTGTTTCGCACCCGCTGGGGATTGATTTTGCGCGCGGTCGGCGAAAACCACGGCGCGGCGCATGCGCTGGGCTTTCGGGTGACCGCCATTCGTTTTGCCGCCGTTGTTTCCGGCGGCGCGTTATGCGGGATTGGCGGGGCGTATTTGTCGCTGGTATACACGCCGTTGTGGGCGGAAAACATGACGGCGGGGCGCGGTTGGATTGCTCTGGCATTGGTGGTATTCGCGGCTTGGCGTCCGTTGCGGCTGTTGGCGGGGGCGGTGTTATTCGGCTTTGTCGGCGTGGGCGAATTATTTATGCAGGGATGGAATTATGCGCCGCCGTCTCAATTTTTATCCATGGCGCCGTATTTAGCGACATTAATTGCATTGGCGGTATTATCGGCAAGGCGCGGAGCGGCGGCGGCGCCGAATTGCCTGGGGCGTCCGTTTCCGCTGTAAAACGCGCGCCGTCCGGTCTTCCGGTTTAATCGCCGCTATGCGGTATATTTTTGCCATGTTCGGTATAATAGCCAATAGTGTTTTTAAAAGGAGAACCCCATGAAATGTTTTAATTTTTTGCGCGCCGTCCGTTGCGGCGTTAAAGCGGCAGCGGCGTGCGTTGGGGCGGCGGCGTTGTTGGGCGGCGTTTCGGCGTTTGCCGCCGACCTTAAAGTCGGATTTGTTTATGTCGGCCCGATCGGGGACCACGGCTGGTCTTACCAGCACAACCAGGGACGGCTGGCGTTGGAGCAGGCGTTGGGAGACAAAGTGGAAACCACTTTTGTAGAAAGCGTCCCCGAAGGGGCGGATGCCGAGAGGGTGATTCGCCAACTTGCGTCTTCCGGACATAACTTGATTTTTACGACTTCTTTCGGCTATATGGAACCGACTATTAAAGTCGCGCGGCAGTTTCCGAATGTGCGTTTTGAACATGCCACCGGCTACAAGCGCGCCGAAAATGTTTCCACTTACAACGCGCGGTTTTACGAGGGACGCTATGTCGCCGGAGTAATTGCCGGGCGCATGAGCAAGACGGGGATTATCGGGTATATCGCCTCCCACCCGATACCGGAAGTGATACGCGGCATCAATTCTTTCGCGCTGGGTTTGCGCTCGGTCAATCCGGACGCCGCGGTAAAAGTGGTGTGGGTAAATTCATGGTATGACCCGGGCAAAGAATCCGATGCGGCGAAGTCGCTGCTGGACCAGGGCGCGGATATTTTGCTGCAACACACCGATTCGCCCGCGCCGTTGCAAGCCGCGGAGCATCGCGGTGCGCTGGGATTCGGGCAAGCGTCCGATATGCGCGCTTTTGGCGAAAACGCGCAGTTGTCCGCCATTGTCAATAATTGGAGCGGCTACTATATCGCCCGCGCCAAGGCGGTGTTGGACGGTTCGTGGGAAAGCGCCGATACTTGGGACGGGCTGGCCGCGGACATGGTCAAAATGGCGGACTATTCCAACATGCCGGAAGATGTCGCCGCGCAGGCGCGCGCTACCGAAGAGAAGATTCGCGGCGAAGCGTTGCATCCGTTTGCCGGTCCAATAAAAGACCAAAGCGGCGCGGTGCGGGTGCCCGCCGGACAGATAGCGGATATGCTTTCCATGGACTGGTATGTGGAAGGCGTGGAAGGCAATTTGCCGTAATGCGCGCCGCTTGTTTTCGCCGGTGTTTTCGGTAAATTTAACATGGGCAAACTGACTACGCATATTTTGGATACCGCCAACGGCTGTCCGGCGGCGGGAGTGCGGGTGCGGGTATTTGCGGCGGACGGCGCGGACGGGAGGGAGTTGCGCGGCTCCGCGGTTACGGATGCGGACGGGCGTTGCGGCAAACCGATGTTGGCGGAGGGGGAATTGCCGCGCGGCGTTTACGAATTGGATTTTCATATCGGCGATTATTTTTCCGCCCGCATGCCCGATGACGCCGCGCGCCCGCCGTTTTTGGATGTGGTTACCGTCCGTTTTGGCGTTGGCGCGGATTCGCATTACCATATTCCCCTGCTGGCATCGCCTTACGGATATACGACATACCGGGGAAGTTGAAGGGGCGTGCCGCCGTCCGGACAATTTGCCTCGCTCAATCCGGCGGGAATGCGGCGGGAAGAATTTGCCGCCGCTTTTGGCGGGATTTTTGAAGGCGCTCCATGGGTTGCGGAAGCGGTTTGGGAAGACGGAGTCGGCGAAGGCGATAACGATGTTTTGCGCATGCACCGGCGAATGTGCGAAATTGTTTATGCGGCGGATGCAACGCGGCGGCATGCGCTCGTTTGCGGGCATCCGGAGCTTTCCGCGCGGATGCGGCGGCGGGATAATATTGCCGCCGATTCGCTGCGGGAACAAAAGGGCGCGGGATTGGACGGCTTGGACGAAGACGAATCGAAAATGCTCGCGAAATTAAATCGCGGCTATCGGGGCAAATTTGGATTTCCGTTTATTCTCGCCGTGGGCGGATTGGGGAAGGAAGAGATTTTTGCCGCCCTGCATGACCGGATTAAAAATGACGCGCAAAGCGAGCGCGAAAATGCGTTGCGCGAAATTTGCGGTATCGCGCTTTTGCGGTTGCGGCGGTTATAGGCGTGGCGGCGCATTTTTTGGAATGGTTTTCGCTTGCCGCGCGGTGGCTGCATGTCGTTGCGGCGATTGCGTGGGTGGGCGCGTCTTTTTATTTTATCTGGGTGGAGAATGCGTTGTCGCGCGATGGCAAGCAGCGCATTCCGGAATTAGCCGGACATTTGTGGTCGGTGCATGGCGGCGGGTTTTATTATTTGGAAAAATACCGCGGCGCGCCTTCCGAATTGCCGCCCAAACTGCACTGGTTTAAGTGGGAGGCGTATGCGACATGGTTGTCGGGCGCGGCGTTGCTTGCGCTGGTATATTATTTTAATGCGGCGGCATGGCTTGCCGTGCCCGGCGGCAAGGTTTCGCCCGGCGGCGCAATTGCGGTTAGCGTTGCGCTGATTGGCGGCGGCTGGCTGGTTTATGATGTATTGTGCCGGACGCCGTTGTTGAAGTATCCGTTGCAAATGGCGGTGCTGGGAATTGTTTCCGGAGTTTTGTTAGTAAGCGCGTTGGACGGCGTGCTGTCTTCGCGGGCGGTGTTTTTGCATTTAGGAGCGGTTATCGGCACGGTCATGGCGGGGAATGTATTTTTTGTCATTATCCCGTCGCAGAAGCGGCTCGTTGCCGCTGCGCAATCCGGAACCGCGCCCGATTTGGAACTCGGACGCCGCGCCGCTTTGCGTTCATTGCACAATAATTATCTCACTTTGCCCGCCGTGTTTTTGATGATAGGCGTGCATTATCCGGCGGTGTATAACCATGCGTTAAGCGGTTTGTTGTTTGCCGCGTTGGCGGCGGCGGGCGGTTTTGCGCGGCATTTTTTCAATTGCAAAAACCGCGGCAACGCCGAATGGCGGTGGCTTGTTTTTGCCGCCGTTGCATTTGCCGCCGCCATGCTGTTGTCGTTGCCGCGCCAAACCGGCGGCGACAACAGCAGGGTGACGCTGTCCGACATTCGTCCGCTGGTGCAAAAACACTGCGTTAGTTGCCATTCTTCCGCGCCGTCCGACCCGGCGTTTCGCGTTGCGCCGCTTGGATTTATTTTGGACTCCGATGCGCAAATTATCGCGGGGGCGGAGGCGATTTACCGGCGGGTTGTGATAGACCGCTCTATGCCGTTCAATAATGGCGGCGGTATGACGGACGCCGAGAGGCAAAAATTCGCCGATTGGTATAGCGCGCAAAAACCGTAAAGCCGGGCGGCGTGTTATTATTACCGCGCCAATTTTTATTTAGGGGAAAAAGTATGGACGAAACGCCGTTGCCGGTATGCCGGTTAATTTCAAGAAGCAGCGGTTTTCGCGCCGCGCGATGACAAATCATGTAATTCACCGGGCGGAAATCGTTCATTTTTTACCAACCGGCGCGGCGGCGGACGGCGCCGATGCGGATTTGCGCGGGGCGCGCGGCGGCGGCATGTTTCGCATCGGCGGCAAAGAAGCGGTGTGCGAATATTTTCCAGACGGCGCGCTGATGGTGCGCGGCGGGCGCGTGGTCAAAGTCGGCGACGCCGAAGAAATGTTGCGCGCGGACGGAGGCGCGCATGTTGTAGAACACCGGGACGCTTTACTGATGCCGGGATTTGTGGACTCGCATGTGCATTTTCCGCAGACCGATATTATCGCCGCGCCCGGCGAATCCTTGCTGGAATGGCTGCAAAAATACACTTTTCCCGCCGAAATGCGCTACCAATCCCCGGAACATTGCGCGGCGATGGCGGAATTTTTTTTGGATATGCTGCTTTCCAGCGGCGTGACCACCGCCTTGGTGTTTGCCAGCGTTCACCGGTGTTCGGCGGATGCGCTGTTTGCGGCGGCGCGGCGGCGTAATATGCGGCTTTTGGCGGGAAAGGTGATGATGGACCGCAACGCCCCGGCGGCGTTATGCGATACCGCGCAGTCGTCGTTTGACGACTCGCTGGCGTTGGCCGAAAAATGGCACGATAACGGCCGGTTGCGTTACGCCGTTACGCCGCGGTTTGCCCCGACTTCCAGTGCGGAACAACTCGCCGCCGCCGGACGGCTGATGGAGGAAATTCCCGGCGCGCTGTTGCACACCCATTTATCCGAAAATCGCGCCGAAATCGCATGGGTGCGCGAATTGTTTCCCGATACGCCGGATTATCTCGGCGTATATGAGCGGTTCGGGCTGTCAAGCGCGCGTTCCGTTTTTGCGCATTGCCTGCATCTGTGCGACGACGAATGGCGGCGGTTGTCGTCTGCCGGCGCGGCAATTGCGTGTTGCCCGACTTCCAATTTGTTTTTGGGCAGCGGCTTATTTTCGCAGCGGACGGCGCGCGCGCACGGTTTGCGCGTGGGGTACGGCAGCGATGTCGGCGGCGGCACAAGTTTTTCGCCGTTGCGGGTGATGGACGAAGCATACAAAACCGCCCGCCTGCGCGGCGAAGTTGTCGGGCCTTTTGAGATGTGGAAAACCGCTACATTGGGCGGCGCGGAGGCGCTCGGAGTTGCGGACAGCATTGGCAACTTTGCCGCCGGCAAGGAAGCCGATTTTATTATTTTGGATTTGCGCGCACCGCCGCTTTTGCGGCGTCGTTTGTCGCAGTGCACAACGCTTTCCGAAAAATTGTTCGCGCTGGCGGTGCTGGGCGGCGAAGAAGCGGTGCGCGCCGCCTATATTGCGGGTGAAGATATTCTGCCGCGGCGGACATAACCGTCCGGCGGAAAATTTTTGCAAAAATTTGCGGTTTGGGGATTTTTACGGTTTTTATGGTATAAAAGCGGAATGGAGATAAACGGAGGCGGGGAGAGGGAAAATGGCGGTTGATTTGGAAGAAGCGGCTAAAAAACGCGGCATTCGGTATTTCTTAATCAGTTTTACCGATTTGTTCGGCGTTTTGCGCGCCAAACTTGTCCCGGCGGCGGCGATTGGCGGGATGCAAAAAGAAGGCGCGGGTTTTGCCGGATTTGCGTCGTGGCTGGATATGACCCCCGCCGACCCGGATATGTTTGCCGTGCCGGATGCCGATACTTTAATTCAACTGCCGTGGCAGCCGGAAACCGGCTGGCTGGCGGCGGATTTATGGATGAACGGCGAAGAAATTGCCGCTTCGCCGCGCGTTATGCTCAAAAACCAACTTAAACGGGCGCACGCCCAAAATTGGCGTCCGATGAGCGGCGTGGAATGCGAATATTTTTTTGTTACCGCGGACGGCGAAAATATCGCCGATGCGCGCGATACGCAGGAAAAACCGTGCTACGACCAATCCGCGTTAATGCGCCGCTACGAAATTATCCGCGAAATTTGCGATGCCATGCTGGAATTGGGATGGAATCCCTACCAAAACGACCACGAAGACGCTAACGGACAATTTGAAATGAATTGGGATTACGCCGATGCGCTGGCGACCGCCGACCGCCATGTGTTTTTTAAATTTATGGTGAAATCGGTCGCCGAAAAACACGGGTTGCGCGCGACTTTTATGCCGAAACCTTTTGCCAACTTGACCGGCAACGGCTGCCACTGCCACATGTCCGTGTGGGACAAAAGCGGAAAAACAAACCTGTTTGCCGGAGACGATGCGGACGGGTTGTCGCCGCTGGCTTACCGTTTTTTGGGCGGCGTGCTGCATTCGGCGCCGGCGTTATGCGGCTGGTTTAATCCCGCCGTCAATTCTTACAAACGCATTAACGCCCCGGTGACGGCGTCCGGCGCGACTTGGGCGCCCGCCAGCATTACCTACGGCGGCAACAACCGGACGCACATGGTGAGGATTCCCGCGCCCGGCAGATTTGAATTTCGCCTCATGGACGGCGCGGCAAATCCCTATTTGATGCAGGCGGGGCTGATTGCCGCCGGATTGGACGGCGCGGAAAATAACCGCGACCCCGGCGCAAAACTGGATATTAATATGTATACTGACGGGGACGCCGCCGCCGATGCGCCCAAACTGCCGCTCAATTTGCTGGACGCCCTGCGCGAAATGCAAAAAAGCGAAGTATTGTCCGCCGCATTTGGCGCAAAAACTATGGAAAGTTATGTTAAACTCAAAATGAAAGAGTGGAACGATTATTGCCGCCATTTGTCCGGCTGGGAGCGTCGGCGGACTTTGGATTGTTAAAAACGGAAATAACAGGGAGAAAAAACCATGGGAAACAACATTGAAGCGCTGACAACCATATTCACCGAGTTTTATTACTGGGTGACGGTGGTGTTTATGTTTTTGATACATGTGGGATTCTGCATGTACGAAGTAGGGGCGTCGCGCCGCCGCAACCACATGCACACTCTCATGAAAAACACGATGCTGATACCGCTGGTGACGGTAACTTTCTTTTTATTCGGCTGGTGGATTTATTGGGCGCTGCCTAATTTTCCGTTTGGCGGAATAGAGTGGGAGGCGGCGGCGCCCAATGCGCCGTGGTCGGAAAATATGGCGACGCACTTGGGCGACAGAATCACCGGCGTTTTTTGGGCGGCGTTTTTGCTATTTTCGTGGACGGCGGCTTCCATTGTTTCCGGCTCGGTGATAGAGCGCATTCGTTCCGGCGCGTTTTGGATTTTAGCCGTCCTTATCGGCTCGGTGGCGTGGATTATTGACGCCGCATGGGGCTGGCACTGGGACGGCTGGATGGTGGAAAAACTCGGCTACCATGACGCTTACGCTTCCGGCGTAATTCATGCTATTGCCGGAGGTTTTGCGTTGGGCGTGCTGGTCGTGCTGGGGCCGCGTATCGGCAAATTTCGCCCGGACGGGACGCCGCGCGATATTCCGCCGCAAAATCCGTGGATGGTTACTATCGGGCTGTTTTTGATATACACCGGTTTTTGGGGATTTTACGCCGCATGCAATGTGCCGTTAATCAGCCCGGAAGTCATTGACGGGCAAATCACCGGCGCCACATGGACGGCGACTAATATTTACCTCGCCCCGACATCGCTGGGCGCGATTACTTTCAATTTTTTGATGTCGTTGTCCGGAGGGTTAATGGCGGCGTATCTCATCTCCAAAGGAGACGCGTTTTGGACTTATTCCGGCGGGCTCGCCGGCGTGATTACGGCTTCCGCCGGCAACGATTTATACCACCCGATACAAGCCATGATTATCGGCATGATTGGCGTGGTTATCGCTTATAAAATGCACTTTTGGGTGGAGCGCAAATTTAAAATAGACGACGCCGTAGGCGCGGTGGCGGTGCATGGCTACGCCGGATTCGCCGGCGTGGTAATTGCCGGTTTTGTTTTGTGGGGCGCGCCGTCGTCGCCTTACGAAGGGTATGCGGCGATTAATCCGCTGGGGCAGTTTGCCGGCGCAATCATTATGTTTTTTGTGCTCGGCTTTTTGCCCGGCTGGACGATGTCCAAAATTCTCGCCGGTTTCGGCATGTTGCGCGTGCCGCGGGAAGTGGAAATATTGGGGCTTGATTTTGAGTCCAAAACGGCGTACCGCGCCGCGGTCGCCGAAGTGGAAGAAGCAACGCAAAAAGAAGCGGCGCGCGCCGAATCTTCGCAATCCTCTTAATTTAACAAACGCAAAGGAGAACAACCATGTCAACAATAGGGTATGAAAACTGGGCGGTGGACCTCGCCGAAGTCGGGGCGGTGTATCCGTTCCAAGGCGGCGAAGTTCTGATGGTTATCATCTGCGCCGCGCTTTGGATAGGGTGGCACATCGCGCAAATCAAAAGCGAAAACCGCGAGTTGGAAGAAACCCGCGGCAAAAAACCGGACGCGCCGCCGGACGATTATTAATCTTTCCGCGCCGTCCGGATATTTTTTTAGGCGGCGCGTTTTGGGGCGGCGGCGCGTATAATCCGCATGCGCCGTTTTGGGGCGCCGTTTTTGCGGACATTTTTATTTCAACAAAAAGGAGCGCGCAATGGATATTCCGGCGCAGGCAAAATATGTAATTATCGGCGCGGGCATTCACGGGTTGTCTTCGGCTTGGCATTTGGCGGCGGCGGGGGAGCGCGGGGTTGTCGTGCTGGATAAAAACGGAGTCGGCGCGGGGGCTTCCGGCATCGCTTGCGGCGTCGTGCGCAATAATTATTTCCAGCCCGCCATGCGCGAACTGATGGCGCATAGCGTGGAAGTTTGGGAAAGCGACCCGCGCGCGTTTAGTTACCATTCCGTCGGCTACATGCAAATTAGCCCGGAATCCATGCGCGGCGATGTCGCGCAAATTTACGCCGAACAAAAAGCCATCGGCTACGAATCCGAATTGACGGAGGGCGCGGGCGCATGCGATGCGTATATGAAACGTTTGTTTTCCGATTGGCAGGCGCGCGGGGTTGTTTCGGTGCTGCACGAAAAGCGGGGCGGCTATGCCAATAATCTCGCGTCTTTGAAGGGATTGGCGGCGAAAGCCGAAGCCGCGGGGGCGAGCGTTATTTCCGGAGTTGCGGTTTGCGGTTTGGAAAAAGACGCGGGCGGGGCGGTGCGCGCGGTGCAAACGGACCGGGGGCGGATAGAATGCGAACAAGTGATTATCGCCGCCGGGCCGTGGGTGAAATCGTTTTGGGACATGCTGGAATTGCCTAAAACGATTGCCGGCGGCGTTCCGATGTGGCGTTATTGGGCGTTGCAGGAGGGCGTGTTAAAAGTGCCGCCGGATTTTTTGCAAACGGAAGACGGCGCGCCGCCGCCGGTGATTCACATTGACAGCAACGAGCCGCTGGCGGATGCGGGCGGAAAACTGATTACCGATGAAATGTGGGGGATATACTACAAGCCGGATTTTCATTTTAACGGCGTGCAGGGCGGGGCGGCGCCTTTTGAAGTGCGGCGGGCGGCGGACGAAGTGGAAGTAGACCCCTACGGGCCCGAATCACCGGAGTTTGTCGTGGGCGGCGAATTTGCGCGGATGTGGTGCGCCGCTTTGGCGTTTTGCCACAAGCGGTTTGAGGGCAAACAGGCGTTGTTTCATGACGAGCCGTCCGGCGGTTTGGGGTGTTTTACGCCGGACAGTTTTCCGGTTTTTGACCGCTTTTGCGAAAACGCCTACATCATCGCCGATTCCAATCACGGGTATAAAATGCTCGGCGTGGGGAAATTGGTTGCGGAAGAATTGCGCGGGACAAAAAGCGCGCTTTTGGAGCCGTTTCGCTTCGCCCGCTACGCCGCCGGAAAAACGCATCCGACCAGCAACAGCCCGTTTCCGTGGAGTTAATTTTGCGGCATTAATAACGGCGTCCGGCGTTTCGCAATTATTTCGCCCGCCAAACTGCCGGCAAGATTCCGCCGCCGGAATAAAAAACGCATCCTGATCCCCGTCTTGACGCTTCGGCGTTGGGATGCCGTGCGGCGAAATTTCGCCCGTAGCGGAAAATCCGCATCGGGCGGAAATTTGCGGCGGGCGGGTTTTCGGACAAGGGAAATTTCGAGCAGGGAAAATTTCGGACGGGGAAAATTCCAAGCGGAGGTGGCATGGAAAAATCGGAGGTTTATAAAAAAGTGCCGGGGAGGAAAAATGGGCGGGGGGCGGTTTTTTGCGGAAAATCGTGCGATTTTTATTTTCGGCGATTGGAAGTTTGCAAAATCTTTTCTACAAAACAATAATAAATAATTGAAAATCCGTTATAATTGTATTGCCTTATAAAATTAACCGAATAGGTTGTAATAATACCCAAAAATATTTAATTTTTTTGGCAATATCATCACAAAAACGAAAAAAAGTGGTATCATAAACGAAATCGCCCGATTGGGCGGAGAGAAAGAGGACGGCACTATGACGTTTGTCGCAGAAAAAAGCGGGGAGAATTTGCGGACGGACGAGATGCGGGGGCGTCTCGTGGAGGCGACGGTTGACGCCATCTACCGCAACGGCTTTTCGGATACCACCATCGCCAAAATCAGCGAACTCGCCGATGTGTCCACGACCACGATTCAAAACTATTTTCCGCGCAAAGAAGATTTGCTGGAACATACGATGTGGTTTTTGCTGGACCAAATGCACGACAAAGTCGTAGAAGGATGCCTGCGCGCCGAAGGCCCGCGGGGGAAATTGTGGGCGGTGATAGAAGCCGTTTTGGGCGAAGAGCAAAGCAACGAGCGCGCCGCCAATGTTTGGCTGGCGTTTTGGGTGGAGGCGGAGCATGCCGAATCTTTGGGGCGCGTGCGCAAAATATACAACCGCCGCCTTTACAGCAATGTGCGCGGTTATTTGCGCCAAATCTTCCGCGAAACCGGCGCGCACAATCCGGACGAGCGCGCCGAATACGGGGCGATGATGATTATTTCCGTGCTGCACGGCGCGTGGCTGAGCTTCACCCAAAAAGAAGAAGCGGTGCAGGAATTGGAACACTGCCGCCTGATGGTGTGGGAGTGTTTGGAAATGCTGCTCTCGCGGGCGCGCGAAAAATTGGCGGAAGGGCGCGGCGTTGTAGCGACTTCCGCCCGCCTCACCAGCCGGTTTAGCGTGGAAGTATTAAGCGCCGATTTAAATAATATCGGCGAATGGCGCGAATATTTGGACGCCGATTCGCGCATTTTTATCCCGCATTTTCGCAACGGCAAAACCGAATCCGGCGTGCGCACGGCGGGGAAATTGTTGGACGGGGGAATGACCCCCACAGCCCATGTCGCGGCGCGCAATGTTAAAGACGAATACGAATTGGAGCGCATTATCGCCGGATATTCCGGCGTCGGCGTGCGCGAATTTTTATTGTTGGGCGGCGGCGACAACCCGCCCGCGGGCAAATTTGACAGCGTAATGCAAATGCTGGAAACCGGAATTTTGCAGCGTTACGGCGCGAAACGGGTGGGTTTTGCCGGTCATCCGGAAGGGCATCCGGAACAACCGCGCGAAATCATGCAGCAGGCGTTGCTGGATAAATTGGAATACGCCGCGGCGCACAATTTGGAAGCGTTTATTACGACGCAGTTTTGTTTTGCGGTCACGCCGTATTTTGAGTTTTTGGACTGGCTCAAAGCGCGCGGGATTAAAGCCCCGGTGCGCCTCGGTTTGGCGGGGCGGGTCAGCTCCAAAAAACTTCTCAAGTTTGCGGTGATGTCCGGCATCGGGCGTTCGCTCGGTTTTTTCCGCCGCCAATTCGGCAAAACCGTAGGCATTGTTAATTTTTCGCCGGAAGGCATGATGGCGGAAATAGCCGGCCGCCTCGCCGTCCGGCAATACGATTTTCCCGTGCATCTCCATTTTTACCCTTTTGGAGCGGTGCGTGAAACCCTGGCGGTCGTTTCGGAATCGCAAATTCAAAGCGCTTCCGACGGCCAAAACATCCACTAATCCGAAAAGGAGAAAACAACCCATGTCCATCAAAAAACTGTCCGAAGCGGGCGCCACCTGGCCTTCCGATCAATCCTTGTTGAAACGGCGCAATGTGCCGGTGCAACTGCGGCAAAGCGGCGATTCGCGCGCCGAGCCGGGGAAAGAAGGAATCGCCGCGGAAGGTTCGCGCATTCTCATAGACCAGCGCATCCGCAAAGGGCCTTACTGGCACCTGTCGCAGGAAGCCGGCTGCTGGTGCCATTCGGTGTATAACCGAATTTACCACCCGCGCGCCTACATCAAGCCCGAAGACGGCGGCTTGATGAAGGAATACGAATACCTGACACAGCATGTCACCATGTGGAATGTCGCGGTAGAGCGCCAAATCCAAGTCAAAGGACCGGACGCGGAAAAATTCGTGGACATGGTCATCACGCGCAAAGCGTCTTCGTGCGCGGTCATGAAAGCGCGCTATGTGATTTTGTGCAACCAATACGGCGGCGTGCTGAACGACCCGGTGATGCTGCGCCCCGCCGAGGACGAGTTTTGGTTTTCGCTTTCCGATTCCGATTTGGAATTTTGGCTGCAAGGCGTCAACGCGTTCGGCAAATACGATGTGGAAATCCACGAAATAGACGTCGCGCCGGTGCAAATCCAAGGCCCCAAATCCGCGGATTTAATGCGCAAAATCTTCGGCAAGGAGATTGACGATGTGCCGTATTACGGGCTGATGAAAGGCAAAGTCGGCGGGCGCGATGTCATCATCTCCCGCTCCGGTTTTTCCGCCGAATCGGGCTACGAGATTTATCTCTACGACGCCACCAAATACGCCGAAGACATGTGGAACGCCGTGCTGGAAGCGGGCAAGGAATTTAACCTCCGCGTCATCGCCCCCGGCCACCACCGCCGCATAGAAGCGGGGATTTTATCCTGGGGCCAGGACATGGACCAGGAAGTCAACCCGTTTGAAATCGGCTTGGGCTGGCAGGTGGATTTGTCCAAGGACGAATTTGTCGGCAAAGCGGCGCTGCAAAAAATCAAAGAAGACGGCGTGACGCACAGATTGTGCGGCGTGCGGATGGGCGGCGAAAACATAGAATGGTATCCGTCCGATTTCTACCATGTCTTTGACGACGGCGGCAAGCAACTGGTGGGCTACATCACTTCGGCGTGGTTTTCGCCGGCGCAGGAGAGCAACATCGGCTTCGCCTTCGTCCCGGTCAAATACGCGGAATTGGGGACGAAACTGCGCGTAGATTTACCGGCATGCTACAACAAAAGCGGCGCGCCGGTAGAAGCGGAAGTGGTGGCGACCCCGTTCAAAAAGCCCTACGATGCCGGCACGGGCTTAAAATCAACGGGAAGCAAGCTGTAAGGGAAACCCCGCAATTTCTCTCCTCAAGGCGGCGCGCAAGCGCCGCCTTGTTTTTTAAATTTGCCGCCTGCGCGGGCAAAAATGGCGGAAAATCGGGGATTTTTCCGTTTGGGAAAACTTGACAAAGGCAAGCATAATGCGTTATAATCATACTCCATTTATTTACTACGCCCCCCCATTTTCATCACATGCCATTCCAAGTAAAAATCCAAAACTTGGGTAAATTAGCCGATGCGGAAATCCGCATTGGCAACTTCACTGTGTTCGCCGGTAAGAACAACACCGGCAAGAGCTTCGTGTCTAAAGCGCTGTATTCGCTTTTTGGGGCGATGAACGCCAATCATTTGGAGGTTTCTGTCGCCCAGCGCATTCGGGTTCTTGACCGCACTTTGCGGAGAATGAATAGGGAAGAAGGATTTGAAAGCGATGCTTTAATCGCCATGATTGCGCAGATTGAAAATTTGCAAAAAATCATTAAACCCACATCCGGAAATATGGATGAGTTTGATTTTATTGAGCAAACAGCTCCCAAAATCTATGAAATATTGGATTTGATTCAGAACACGTTTCTTTCGCTCCAGAAAGACGCGGGTTCTTTCTTGGAATCCGCTGTATCCGCCAACGATAGCGGAGAGCCGGTGTATAACAGTATCTTTAATTACAACGAAGTGGAAGCAGTAAAACAAGGTATTAATGAGCTGCTTGATTTAAAAAATTGGAAAACCGAGGATTTTATAGGCAATGGGTTAGAACATGAAATTAATCAAAACTTAATTGATAATTTTCAAGTGACCCATTTGTTCGATTTGTGCCGCTACGGGAGCGAAACTATAAAATTTGACATTGCCGAAATAGGAAATATCACTATTCATAGCAATGTTGAATTTAGTATTAACCGGGTAGGATTGCATAAATTGCAAGAATACTCCAGCGTGCTTTATCTGGAATCGCCCGTTTTTTGGCGCTTAAGGGACGCTTTGGAAAATATTAGAAACACTCATTCCGTTCTCTGGATGGGGAGGGAGAGGTTGACCGGCGTCCCGAAATATGTTTATGACATATACGATAAACTCCGGGAGCGCTACAAAGGCGACCCGATTTGTCCCGACATCTTGGAAAGATTGACGGGCAAAGAGGTATTAGGCGGCAAAATCGCCGTTGGCGAGCAGGGAAATTTGTTCTTTCAAGAGGAAGGGACAAATTATTCTTTGCCTTTGGACAGGGCGGCAATGGGAATTGCCAACCTTGGCATGCTCGCGCTTTTAATTGAGCGCAACTTGCTGGATAAAAACACATTTCTATTTATTGACGAGCCGGAGGCGCATTTGCATCCGGCGTGGCAAGTGGAAATGGCGGAGTCGCTTTTTGCTTTGGCAAAGGCGGGCGTTCATGTAGTCATAGCAACGCATAGCGCCGAAATTCTGAAATGGCTGGAAGTCCATATTAAGGACAATCCGGAGGCGGAAAAAATCACCGCGCTTAATCACTTCCGTCCTGACGGCAAAGTGACATCCAATAGCGCACCCTTTCAAGAGCGATTGGATGCCGTTCAAGAGGAGCTGGCCGGACCTTATTATAAATTGTATTACAAGGGATTGTGATGAAAATTTCCGATTATCGTAAACCGGTTTATTTGGACGAGAATAAACGGTTAGGCGAAAAGTGTTTTGCCTATTGCATGGACGGCCACCCTTCGGGGAGGGGCGGTTGCGGCGATATGGCGAGCCATATCGGGTTGCCGTCGTGCCATTGCAGCGATTATTTTTATTTTGACAAAGATGCCGCTTGCTTTGTGGAAATAACAAAAATTTCCAAAACAAAGGAAAACATGAAAGAGCGTTATTCTTATATTTCATGGGCGGATGATGAGAATATGGAAAATGAATTTTTTAAAGAATTTATCGCCAAAGAAAATATATTGAAAATGTACGGCAGCATAGTTATTCTATGCTGGTTCGCCCATCAGTGCGGTGTTGCGAAAAAACATTTACATGAACGGAGAAAATATAAATTTTTCCTTGTCGTTGATGATTTTAAAAGAAAAGACCCCAAGGGATTAGACGCGATAAAAAAACTTTTAAATGGCAGGTTAAAGAGCATTGCCTCCGGTTTTGTCGCCGAAGTATCCGTGTTTGGCGAGGAAGAAATTAAAAGCAAAATTGCCAAAGAGGCGATGGTTGCTTCTTAATCCGTCATTCCCGCCTATGCGGGAATGGCGGCGGGGGTGCGGGCATTATTTTCCTTTTCGCGCGCCTTTTGTCGCCGCATATTCCTTTGCCGCTTTGTAATTTTCGTCTAAATCTTCCTCTAATAATATTAGGGCGGATAGGCGGCGGATTATGTCGGGGAAGATTCGGATTTCTTTTTCGGGGTGCAGGTCTCTGCCTAATACTTTTTTGGCCCGGTAGGATAGCCATTTTTTGGCGGGTTGGAAACCGCCTATGCGGTATTGCCATGCGCGCTCCGGGACCGGCTCCCATGATGCTGTTTTGTTTAATTTTACGCTTTGCGGCGCGCCTAATTTTTGCGCGAATTCCGCATATTCGGGCGGTTGCGGCATCGGCTCTATTTTTCCCTTGCCGGGATAGGTTTTGCCTTTGCCGTCTTTGTAGCCCCACCAATCGGCGGCGGACAAATCGGAAGCGTCCGACAAAACCGCCAATGTTGCGAGTTTTTTGCCTTGCGGGGTTTGCCAATTTAGCGGCGTTTGCATGTCCAGCAGGTCGCGGATTTTTTTGCCGAGGGCGGCGGATTGTTTTAGCGTTTCGGCGTTTTGCGGCAGGGGGATGCGCGGCCAGCCGATTTTTAAGCCGTCCGCATTTTCGGTTTGGTATTGCGGCGAATAACAAACGGCGAGGGCGTGCAGCCATAGTATTTCCGCCGTTGCCGAATCTGTGTCGGGGTTTGGAAATTTTAGTTTTGCCAAATACGCGCGCGCCGCTCCGGACAGATTCGCCGTTTTAATTTTCTCTTTTGTTTTGTCGTCTTCCGAATAAACATGAAACGGAATATAGCGGGGATCGCTCATCGCCGAGCGGTTGCCGAAAAGATTCGTAAAAAACACCGGCGCGCCTTCGGGGCTGTTGTTGTTTTTGGAGCGCGACACAATAAAAGAATTGCCGCTCTTGAATTGTTTATACAATTCAGGGCGGGCGGCATTCCACATTTTGGGCGTATGCGGGTAATAGCAGTAAGAATCGTCAAGCGGGCGCATCGTGCAATGCGTGATATTCTCTTTTTTGAATCCTTTGATTAGCATAATTTCGCGCATTTTCTTTGCATTGAAATTATGGGTATCTTTGGTTAACCCGTTTTCGGTTTTCAAGTAATCTTCCCAAGTTATACCCGAATTAAAATAATCGCGCATGCGCTCCACCAAGGCGTTTTTGTCCGAGTCAATCATCGCGCCGCCCCGTCCTTCTTTTGCGCCATTAGAGTTAAATGCGCACAGCGAACTCATATCTGTCCAGTCCAAGAAGTTGTCGGTAGTTTCCAGCGGACGGAAAGAAAGTTTATTCCATTTTTGCGGCTTCGCAATTTCATACTGCGAATCAAAATTGCGCGCGTCCAAACTCGCGAGCAATTGCGCGCGTCTTTCTTCGGCGTTTGCCGCGTCTATATCGTTGCGGTATTGCACTTTTGCCGCCGATTTGGAATCGCTTGTTTTTAACGCCAACGCAACGACAACGCCTTGACGAATGCCCGGCGAAACGCCGCGCATGGAAAAAATCGTATTGCTGGAATTTCCGTCCGGAGCGCGCTCGCTTTTGTTGCGGTCGCCGTGCATATTTTCAATCCAAAATTTATCAAAACTTTTTAATAAACTTTGGCGCATAACTACAAAAGCCGGCTCCTCCGTATAAGAATAGTTGGAAATAAACGACACGATTCCCCGCCCGGTTTTGGTGATTCTATTTTCCGCCATGCGAAAAAAGCGGACATATAAATCGTTTAGATGTCCCGCGTTAACGCCCCATTCCTGCAACCCTTTTTTATACGGATCAACAATCCCTTTTTCTTCTTGAGGACTCGTGCCGGCGTAGGCGTTGTAGGGCGGGTTTCCCAAAATAACAAGAATGGGTTTTTCCTGTTTAATTTTGTTCGCCGCATCGCGCTCTTCTTCCAATCCGGGAAGATTTAAATGCGGTTGTTCGGAGGGCGTCCAATCGGTTAATGAATTTGTTAAATATACGGCGGAGCGTTCTTCGCCCTCCAACGGCGCGCCCAATTCCGCCAATAACGCGCCGATTTGCCAATGCGCGATAACATAAGAGGCGGACAAAATCTCAAAACCAATAATGCGTTTTTGCGCCGCTTCTTTAACAAGACGCGCCGCGTTTGCGCCGTCTCCGCGTTCTTTGCATGTTTTATGAATACGCCGCAAAACTTCCGCAATATACGCGCCGGTGCCGCCGCACGGGTCAAGCACATGCACATTATCGGCGGCAAGCCCTTCGGCAATATTTAATTCCGTCCGCAAAACGCGGTCGGCGCGCTCCACCATATAGCGGACGATTTCGGGCGGGGTATACCAAACGCCCATGTCTTTTCGCAGTTGCGGGTCAAACTCCGCCAAAAACGGCTCGTAAAAATGAAACACCGCCGCCGCCGCGCCCATTTCGCCGAAAATACTTTCTTTTTCGGGGACGCGGTTTAACATTTGTTCCGCGCCGTCCAAAGATTTTTCCAATCCCAAACGCCCCAGCCGGTCGGGGTTTGTGATTTCCGAAAACAATGCGCGCATTACGGGCGTATTGACCGAGCTCATTTCCCTGCGCCAATTAAACCGCGCTTGCGGCGTTTTCATCCACGCCGAAAACATGCCGTAAAAAATTGTCTGCGCAAGCGTGGAATGCAAAAAATGCCCGCCGCTTTCGCCGGAAAATTGCATGCTCAACGCGCTTTCCAAATCTTCGCGCAAAGAACGCAACGCAAGCAAAGCAGTTTCGTCTTTGTTGTTTTCCAAAGCGGCGAGCGCTTCGCGCGCAAAGGACGCCAAATTGGCGGCGACATCTTCGGCGCGCGTAATCGGCGCGTTGTGGGCGAGGGCGCGGCGTAAAAATTCGCAAACTGCGCCGCCGCATTCATCGCCGGTTTTTTGCGGATGCTCCGTTTTTTGCCAAAAATCTTTTTCGCTTGCGGCGATTTGGCAGCGGGCGATAATTTCTATTTTTCCGTTTTGCAATTCTACGAGGGCGAATTCGCGGTAGTTGCACGCCAGCACGATGCCGCAACTGCGGGCGTATTTTTCGGTTTGTTCGGAGCGGATTAAATCGTCCAAGTTATCGGAAAGCGGTTTTACTTCTATCGCGCCGCGGTCGGGTTTTTCGGCGGTTTTTGCGCCGCGAAGCCGTTTGAGTTGTGCGGTGGTGCAAAGCCCGAAGTCGGGAAGTCCCTCGCCCGTTTTGCTGGGGTGCGGAATAGATTTAACTTTGGGGCGCAATTCTTCGCCGATGCGGTTCAACAATAATTCTTGCAACGCCGGATAATAAGAAATTTCGGGCGTTGCCACGGCGCGGAGTGTTTGCATTTCCCGCAAATAAGCGGCGAGCATTTGCGCGGACGGGGAGCGCGGCATCAGCGGCAAAATGCGGGGGTTTTCGGCGCGTTTTTCATGCCGCTATTATAAATTATTTTGGGGATTTTTGTTATTTTTTCAATATTTAATTCTCGTCCCGCCGCCTTTTGGCGGTTGCGGGATTGGGGGCGGCGGGGATTTGCCCACATTTTCGTCATTCCTGCGTAGGCAGGAATCCCGTGTCGTTAATTTTTGCCGTGAGGCAAAAC
>JBPCWY010000016.1:0-4023 GCA_051009035.1 Gammaproteobacteria bacterium | reverse complement strand
GTTGGCGGATGCGGGGCGGGCGGCGACTTTGCCGTATTTTCGCCGCGGCGTTGCGGTGGAAAATAAGGGGGACGATTCGCCCGTTACCGCCGCCGACCGCGGGTGCGAAAAGGCGTTGCGCGCGTTGCTCGCCGCGCAATATCCGCAACACGCCGTTTATGGCGAAGAGTTTGGGGGCGATTTGTCCGCCGCGCAAAACGGTTTTGCGTGGATTTTGGACCCGATTGACGGGACGCGCAGTTTTATCAGCGGCAGCCGGCAATACTGCACCCTCATCGGGCTGGCGCATAACGGCGCGCCGGTGTTGGGCGTGATTGACATGCCGGCGTTGGACGAGCGGTGGATGGGATGCGATGCGCCCGAAATGCGGCGGGCGGAATTTAACGGAAAAGCATGCGCCGCATCCGGGCGGGAGGAATTATCCGATGCGGTTTTTGCGACGACGACTTTGGGCGTTACGGAAGATTCGCGCGATACGGCGTTGCGGCGGTTGTGCCGGGCGGCGGGGCAGGTGCGGCTGGGCGGGGACGCTTCGGCGTTTGGTTCGCTGGCGGCGGGGTTTTTGGACGGGGCGGCGGATTATGAAATGGCGTGCTACGATTGGATGCCGCTGTTTCCGATTATCCGCGCGGCGGGCGGGACGATTAGCGATTGGGCGGGCAATACGCCGAAATTGGACGGGCAAAAAACCGGGATTGTCGCGGCGTCTACGGCGGCGTTGCATCGGCGGGCGTTGGGGGCGTTGGGGGATTTTTGAGATGCGGCGCAAGTGGATTATGGGAATTTTGCTGTTTTTGCTGGCGCTGTTTTTCTTTTCCGCGCCGTTTTGGACGCGCTAATTTTGGACGGCAAAGCGGGCAAAGCGGCTACGGATTTAATGCGCGGGTTTGAAGTGCGGAGTTGAAGCGAAGTTGCGCGGGTTTCCGCGGCATTTGATTTTTTCGCGCTTGGGGCGGCGGTTTGGCGGGAAAGTTGGCGGATTTGGACGGGGAAGATTTGCGCCGCATTTTTCCGTTGCGGCGGCGTTTTGGGGGCGGCAAATAAAACGGATTTTGCGGGGGCGAAAAAAATGCCGCGGCGGGGCAAAAACGCGGTTAAAATAATTTACAATACGGGTTTTTCCGCCGCGGCGGAATTTCCATTTCACGAGAGGGAAAAACCATGAAAAATCAAGCACGGGTTGTGGTGATTGGGGGCGGCGTTGTCGGCGTCTCTACTTTATACCACTTGGCGCGCAAAGGTTGGACGGACGCGGTATTGCTGGAGCGGCACGAGCTGACTTCCGGCTCTACTTGGCATGCGGCGGGGTTGCTGCCGCTGTTTAATATGTCGTATTCGGTCGGGCAGGTGCATAAATATTCCGTCCGTTTTTACCAAGAATTGGCGAAGGAAACGGAAATGGACACCGGCTTTCGCAAGGTCGGCAACATCCGCCTCGCCCAGACCAAAGAGCGCATGGACGAATACCGGCATTATGCGTCCGTGGCGGCGACAATCGGCATAGAAGTGGAATTTCTAACGCCGGAGCAAGTGAAAGAAATTTGGCCGCTGTGCGTGACGGACGAATTGGTCGGGGCGATTCGCCATCCGGAGGACGGGTATATCCAGCCGAACGATTTAACTTTTGCGCTGGCAAAAGGCGCGCGCGCGCGGGGGGCGCAAATTGAACAAAAAATAACGGTGACGGCGATTGAACGGCAAGGCGGCGACTGGCTCGTCAAAACCGACAAGGGCGATATTAAATGCGAGCATGTCGTTTCGGCGACGGGCAATTATGCGCGCCAAACCGGCGCGATGGTGGGGCTGGATTTTCCGGTTATTCCGGTGCAGCACCAATATATCGTCACCGATGAAATTCCCGAAATTGCGGAACGGCGCAAGCAAGGCATGCCCGAAATGGGCGTGTTGCGGGAGTCGGACGGTTCTTGGTATATGCGCGAAGAGCGGGGCGGGTTGATTCTCGGTCCTTACGAAAAAGGCGCGCCCGCCTGCTATGTTGACGGACCGGCGGCGGATGCGGAGCGGGAATTGTTTCCGGAAGATATTGAGCGGTTGGAGCCGCATATCAATTCCGCGATTCGCCGCGTGCCGTGTTTTGGGACGGTAGGAATTAAACAAGTGTATAACGGCGCGATTGCCTACACGCCGGACGGCAGCCCGGCGGTTGGTCCGGCGTGGGACATTCCAAATTTTTGGATTAACGAAGGACACAGCTTTGGCATTACGGCGGCGGGCGGCGCGGGCTGGCAGCTTGCCGAATGGATAACCGAAGGCGAGCCGACAATTGACATGCTCGGCATAGACCCGCGCCGTTTCGGCGATTACGCGACAAAAGCGTATTTGATCCGCAAAAACGAAGAAGCATACCGCAATCTTTTCACCGTGCATTATCCGGACGAAGAGCGCGAAGACGCGCGCCCGTTGCGCTGTCCGCCGTGCCACGACCGGTTGAAAAATTTGGGCGCGGTATTCGGGCAAAAATTTGGCTGGGAACGCGCGAACTGGTTTGCGCCCGCCGGCGAAAAAGCGGAAGACGACTGGTCTTTCCGCCGCTCCAAGTGGTTTGCGCATGCGGCGGGCGAGGCGAAAAATGTCGCCGCCAACGCCGGGGTTTTGGATATGACGGCGTTTGCGAAGTGCCGCATTTCCGGCGCGGGCGCGCGCGATTTTCTCAACTACGCTTTTGCCAACAAACTGCCGAAAAAAGACGGGCGCATCGCTTTGTGCCACGCGCTCAATTCGCAGGGCGGCGTTCATTCCGAATTCACCGTCTACAAAGAAAAAGACGACTCCTATTATTTAGTTTCGGCGGGCGCATGGCAGCGGCTTGATCACGACTGGCTGCGCCGCATTTGGCGGAAGATGGGATTGAAAAACGACGGCTCGGTATGTTTTGAAAACTTGACAAACCAGCGGGGCGTTTTGGTTTTGGCGGGACCGAAATCGCGCGAAATTATGGAAGCGGTTTCGCCGCGCGAAAATTTTTCCACCGCCGCGTTTCCGTGGTTGTCGGGGCGCTGGGTGGATGTCGGGCTCGCCCCGGCGCTCGCCGTGCGGGTTAATTTTGTCGGCGAATTGGGATGGGAATTGCACCACCCGATTGAATACCAAAACCACATTTTTGACGCATTAATGGCGGCGGGCGAATCGCGCGGGTTAAAACCTTTCGGCATCCGGGCGATGGACATGCTGCGCGTTGAAAAATCCTACAAACTCGTCGGGCAGGAGCTTTCCATTGAATATGCGGCGTTAGAATCCGGGTTGCACCGCTTCGTGTCTTTGGACAAGGGCGATTTTATGGGGCGGGACGGGCTTTTGCGCTGGAAAGAAAAAGGGTTTAAATGGCAAAGCGTAACGCTGGAAGTGCGCGATGTTTCGGATGCGGACCCGCTCGGCAACAACGCCGTTTTTCACGAAGGCAAAATGGTCGGGCGCGCGACTTCGGGCAACTTCGGGCCGCGCCTCGGCAAATCGTTGGCGCTGGCGATGATTCCCCCCGCGCTGGCGTCTTCGGGCGCGCTGTTGGAAATAGATGTGCTGGGCAAAAAACATGCGGCGGCAATCGTGGAAGAAAGCCCCTACGACCCGCAAAACGCGGTCTTGCGCGCCTAAAACGCAATGCCGATTTACGAATACCGGTGCAAACAATGCGGGCATCAGGATTCCGAAATGGATTCCATTAATTCGGCGCGCGTCAAAAAATGCCCGCAATGCGGCAAGCGCAGTTTTGAGCGCCTAATTTCCGCCGCCGCGTTTCACCTAAAAGGCGGCGGTTGGTATGCAACCGATTTTAAGGACCAGCCGAAGAAAAAGTCCAAAGAAGAGGGCGCGGACGCGGCCGCCGAAAAACCGGAAAAATCCGCCGAAAACAAAACCGACAAAGACGGCAAAGGCGGCAAGGAGGGTAAAGACGGCAAACCCGCCGCCAAAAAACCGCCCGCAAAATCCAAAAGCGAAAAGAAAACAAAAAACTAAAACGCGCGAAGCATGCGTTTTTTACCATTCCGGCGAAAGCCGGAATCC